>NZ_QVFV01000002.1:209793-371186 GCF_004212215.1 Leptolyngbya iicbica LK | reverse complement strand
ATTCAAGGAAGTTTCTTTGACAGACATTAAAAACTGGTTTACAAATTGCTGCTACTGCACCTCACTAGAGTGAGAAATGCTGTACACAGGGAAAGACACTATTGGAACAAGCCATGATTTTCCAGGCTGGAGAAGTGATCTCGGTTGAGGGGAAAAGCAGTCACGGGGGTGGTGAAAGGAGAGCGCGGTGAGGATGAGAGCGATCGCGGGAGATGAGGGGCGATCAGTACAATAAAGATACTTGTAACTTCTATTGAGCCATGACGCTTCAGGATATTGAAAACCAAGCATTGCAACTGTCAGAGCGCGATCGTTGGCAACTCGTCCACAGTATTTTAGAGTCACTGCGCCAAAACACCACCCCAGACAGCCAAGCTCACTCCATCCTGGAAACCCTCAACGCTATCTACAGCCAGGAACCCTCAGAAGTTGATCCGGCATTAGCTCAGGCCCAGTTCGCAGCACTCCCCCGCGAGGAATGGTAAGTGTATCGTGGCGAAATTTGGTGTGATCCCACAGGCTCAGAACCCGGCCACCGTAGACCCGTCCTGGTGATTCAAGACGACACGTTCAATCAAAGCAACATCAATACCCTCATCATTGCCGTTATCACATCCAACCTGAGACTTGCTAATGCGCCTGACAACATTTTCCTGGCCAGCCAAGAATCAGGCTTGACCCGTGATTCAGTTATCAATGTTTCCAAATTTTGACTATTGATAAGAGTCTTCTGACTGAGCGAGTGGGCTCACTTTCTAGCAACCTTCAAGCAGATGTAGATGAAGGTTTGAGATTAGTACTTTTTCTGTAGGTTACGGGGTAGCTAACGCGGCGAAGTGAGGGGCGATCGCGGAGATGGCAGGGGCGATCGCGGGCAGGGTGAGGGCAAGTCTCCTCTGGACAGGCCAGCGCCAATGTAGGGTATCCCAATCTGCCAACTCCTAACTAAGATAGTGGGTACAGACACTCAGGAGTTTCCGATTGTATGGAGTCCACCGACGCCCTGACAACTGACACCCTCAAAGCGCTAATCAAAGAAAGTCTGCGAGAAGTGTTGCGGGAAGAGCGGCTAAACCTGAGTCAACTGCTGATGCCCTTCGTCAGCAACGAAGAACAAGCTGAAATTGACGCTTCCTTAGGCTCTCCAGAAGACTACGCAGACGAGGAACTGATCAACCTTACCGATTGGGTGCGGCATGGAGGTTCAATTCAGTAAGCGAGCCGTCAAATTTCTGAAGAAGCTCGATGCCCAAACCACTGAAAGAGTCCGGCAAAAAATCCTTCAACTCCACAGCATTCTTGAAGCAGATGGCATCATTCCCTTCACAGAGCTAGATATCAAAAAGCTCAAAGGGCGATGGGAGGGCTACTTTCGACTGCGAGTTGGGCAAATCCGAGTCATTTTTATGTTAGTCAATAACGAAATCGAGATTTTGCTCATCTACGACATCGACTTCAGAGGCAACATTTACGAGAAGTAAATCTGTGTGAAGGGCGATCGTCCTCCGGACACGTCACTGCCAAAGGCGATCATTGGGGGTGAAGGGCGATCTGGGGAGGGTGAGGAGCGATCTCGGTTGAGGTGAGGGGCGATCTCGGGATGATGAAGGCGATTGTCCTCCAGACAGGCTAGTGCAGCGTCAAAGCTTGATTTTAGGGTAGACAGAGGTCAACTTGCTTCTGGCATCATCAACTTTCATCTGCCAATCNNNTTGGGCATGGGGTAAGGCTTTCATCGTCTCAGTTTCATCTTCTACAACAGTATTGACTACCCTAATTCTTTGCGTTGACGTTGCACTAGCGCCAACGCGTCTAGAATTGGATTTTAGGTCTGAAGGGGCGATCGGGTCTGTGAAAACCACACGCTACTTTGAAGAGCAGGTTTTAGTCAGACGTCCGTATCTTCAGCGAGAATGGTGTGAACGAACCATCTGTAATTCCATTAGAAAAGAAGTTCAACCGGATGGTCGGATCCGCCACTGGTGCTTTATCGAAGAACTTGGCAAATACTTAAGAGTTGTCACCCTCGAAGATGGAGAGACTATCTTGAACGCCTTCCCCGACCGTAACTTTAAGGAATCGCAGCGATGAAATTCCATTACTATCCCGAAACCGATTCCCTTTATATCAGCCTGACAGATATCCCGAGCGTTGATTCTCAAGAAGTTGCTACGGGCATTGTTTTAGATTTTGATGACCAAGGAAATCTGGTCGGGTTGGATATTGAACATGCCAGCAAAGTCGTTGACATTTCTCGACTCGAAACGAATGCTTTACCCATTACTTCACTGGTGATGGCAAATCAGGCTTCCTAGGGTGTATGGAGCTCTCGGTAAGGGCGATTGTCCTTAGGACGGGCTAGCGTCAACGCGGCAGTGCTAAGCTTGTAGCAACAATCTTTCCCGACGCTTCAAGAGTGAACTGGTTATGGCGATCGCGCTCACTCCCAACTAAGAAAACCGACTCCAACAGTTGGTAGACAAAGGCCACTACGATAGCGTCGATGCAGCTCTGGCTGCTGCCTTGGAACTGTTAGAAGAGCGCGATCGGCAATACGGGCAGTGGGTCACTGAAACCCGCGAGAAACTTCAAGTCGGCATCGCTGAGCTAGATCGCGGCGAAGGTCTTGACAGTGAAGTCGTGATTGGGCGACTGCAAGAGAAATTGCGACAGGCTCGCGAGCGATCGCGATGAGCCGCTACATTATTTCTCCCAGCGCCAGTCGCGACTTAGAAGACATCATTGCTTAACCTTTCAGAACAAAGCATTGATGCCGGAGAACAGTTTTTAGCTGAATTTGACCAAAAGTGTCGGAAATTGGTGCAATTTCCTAATATCGGTCGTAGCTACGATGACTTGCTGCTCGGTATGCGCGGAATTCTGCTCAAGAGTTACATCATCTTCTATCGCCCCATCAATGGCGGCATTGAAATCGTGAGAGTCATCAGTGGCTATCGTGATCTGCCTACAATTTTTGAGGAGCTGTAAAGAGAGCAGTGAGTGAAGGTGAGAGGCGATCGCGGGGAAAGTGGAGGCAACCGCGATTGAGGGTAAGGGAGATCGCGGAGTGATCACCTTTCTACAACATCAACCAAGCCCCATACATCCGCTTATGATTGAGACAGCAGCATCAGGATAGGCCACTTGCCATGACCGCAACGCCAGAACCTAGAGACTTTCAAACTGAAGTGCTTGATCGCTTAGAGCAGCTAGACAATAACATCAAACGCCTAGAGCAAAAACTGGATACCGACGTTCAACGTCTTGATGAACGCACCGACAAATGGGAAGAGCGGTTTCTGCAACTGTCGAAAGATAACTTGGCAATCTCAAGAACTGTCATCATCGCTGCTGCTACGGTTGTGATCTTTGGCAGTTTGCTGGACAAAGCTGAGATTCTGGTTGAGGGTGCAGCAAGAATTTTTGGGAAGTAGGCGATCGCGAAAGTGGGAGGGGCGATTGTCCACCGGACAGGCTAGCACCATTGAAGACGTCTAATCAGTCCAATAGGCGATCGCTTACTTTCGTAAATGCAACATTCACGTAGCGTTTCAGATGGTTTGAAATCAACGGTCAAGCATGACGATTAAGATGCTTGACCCTTTTCCCGACCTTGCTTCCACTCCAAAAACAGCTAGCCTAGCTGATCGTTTGACGAAACTCGTCTAGAGCCGCTTGGTGGGCTGTCTGCTGCTGAATTTGCTGAGCCAGCGAGTTACACACGAGTTCGCACAGATCGAAAACAAACGGATTAGCGATTTGATAGAAAACGCAAACGCCCTGCTGCTCGCGGGTGACTACACCTGCTTGAGCCAGAATTTTCAGGTGTTTAGAAACGTTAGCTTGACCTAACCCTGTCAGTTCGATGATTTCGGAGACATTTTTCGGGCCGTTGCGTAACCGACACACAATTTGCAAGCGGCTAGATTCGGACAGCACTTTGAAAAACTCTGCAACCAGCTGTAAGGCAGCGGGTGAGAGTTTCGACAGCATGCAGTCGTCTTCACAATCACCAACAACAGAGGATTGCTGATTCATGACCTGCGGAGTTGTAACCATCTTGCAGAGTTCCTAAAACGTAGGCAACAGCAGAATTTAGCCGTGAGGGCAAATTATCAATTAACCCTAGCATACTCTATAACTAGAGAGTTGTATTGTATCTCCGTTTGCAGACATGGGTGGATCCCCCTACCCTTTCAGACCGCTACCCGACTCGGTGGGGACGATGTAGCGCTGCATCACCACAAAGAAAATCAGCACAGGCAAGATGGAAATGACGGAACCGGCGGCAATTAAACGCCAGTCTAGCGAAAAGCTGCCCGCCAACTTGGCGACGCCAAGCGGCAAGGTGTAGTATTCAGGGCGATCGAGCAAAATCAAGGGCCACAGGAAATCGCTCCAGGCACCAATGAAAACAAAAATCGCCAATGTGACGAGAGCCGGTCGCGTAGAGGAAATCATCACATTCCACCAGATGCCCAACTCTGAGCAGCCATCGATCCGCGCGGCTTCTTCCAACTCTTTGGGGACGCCGAGAAAGGCTTGACGCATCAGAAAAATCCCGAAGGCTGAAGCAATGAACGGAAAAATTAAGCCCAGGTAGGTGTTGCGTAAACCGAGCTGAACGGCCAGCACATATAGCGGGATCATGACAATTTGAAAGGGAATCAAAATCGTCGCCACAATTAGCGCAAACAAAAACTGTCGTCCCCTGAACTTCAATCGAGCTAGGGGATAAGCCGCGAGGGAACAGAACAGCAAATTTAGCCCGACGGTCAAAACTGCCACGATGATGCTGTTGACGAAGTATTGCCCAAAGGGGTTTTGCTGCCAAACGGTGATGAAGTTGTTAAGGGTGGGCGAGGCGGGAATAAATTGGGGCGGAAAGGCGAAAATGTTTTCGTCAGGAGATTTGAAAGCGGTACTCACTAGCCAGAGCAATGGCAACAACATGGCCAGGGCGATCGCGCTCAAGACCCCATAAGTCACCGTCAACCGCACCCAAGTGGCCTGTCTGAGTCGCTGCATGAGTGACGGATTAGGAGTTGCTGTCATGGTTTCAGCCCAACTGAAGACTCTGCATGAGCCAGAATCCGGCAAAGGCTTCGGTGTTGGGATCAGCTTGCACCGCTAGGAAGTGCACTTGATTTGCCTGCTGTTTTGCCGTCTCAAAGTTGTCGGCTTCCTGCTGCAACTCCGGTGAGTTCAGGGGAGCAATGACCCAACTGTCGGCGCTCCCGGTTTCCAAAATCAGTCGCGGCGTCTTGCCCGGTTCGACGCGCAACTCACTGACTTCCAAGCCAGACAACCAACCCGCCATCGGTTGCGCCCGAGGGGAAAAAATCACCAACCCTGGCACCATCGTGTCATCGGCAACGCCAACCAGTTGCGGTGAAAAGGCTTCACCAAAATCAATCGGCCACTCTGACATATCAGCAAAGTCTTTGGCCGGCAACGAAACGAGTGCCCATTGCTGGCCAATCAGGGCGTCGGGCAATGATTTCGGCGCGGGGGGTGGGGCACCGACGCTAGGCGAGGGCTTATCGGTGTAGCCGGGCTCGTGGGGATAGACTTCGCGACGGCGATAGTCCATCCACTGTTGCAGGGCCAGGGTGCGGCGACTGGGTTGAGCCGCAATCCCCAAGTCTTCACAGGCCCGGGTAATCATGTTTTGCATCGCAAACCGAAAGAAGCGAATGCGGCTGGGGGGCTCAGGAGCTTGAGCGATCGCTTCTTCGATCGCCTTTTTTAACTCAATGGAATTGACTTCCGTATTGGCAACAAACTTGCTAAAGCGAAAGAGGCTGTCAGGGTTGGCGTCAATAGTCTGGAGTCCTTCGCTGATCAGCACTTCCCAGCGCTTTTTATTGTTCTCATCCAGCAGCGGACGCGAGTAAAAGTCTAGTTCCCAAACGGTACCCATAAGTGTTTTATAAGCCTGCTACGGTGAATGACTGATCGCCAAGATGAATAACAGCACAGCTAGGATCCCTCAATGATCCCCAGACCAGTCGTCAAAGCGCTGCGGCCAAGTAACACAGAAGCGCGATCGCGGCTGTGTCATGTGACTGTCATCTCGACTCGGATCTGCTCAGATCGTTCTCTATAGCTCGCTATTAGCCAGCATTTTGCCGACATTTTGCAAGCGATTGTCAACGTCTGACATTACGGTATCAAATTCTTTGAGCACTTCTCCGGGATACTTTTCCAACACTTTCGTGGAGAGAGAAATGCGACCGCGTTGTTCATCCAAACTGACGATGATGGCCTTGATGTCTTGCCCGGCTTTCAACAGGTTGGGTAAGGAATCGACGTAGTTTTGGCTGATCTGATTAATGTGCAGTAGCCCCGTAACCCCGTCGAAGCTGACAAACGCGCCATAGGGTTTGAGGCTAGCGATTTTGCCTTGCACCAGTTGGCCCACTTCCAAAGTGGACATAGCTTGCGATCGCGCGGCTTGACGCTGAGAAAGCACCAATTTGTTGCCTTCTTGATTGACTTCCAAAAAGCCGACGGACAATGTGGTGCCCACGAGGGCATCCAGATCATCGGGTTGGGCGAGATGCGATCGCGGCACAAATCCGCGCAATCCTTCCACATCCACAATGACGCCGCCTTTGTTCGTGCCGGTCACCTTCACATCCAGGATGTCTTTGTTGGCTTCTTTTTCGGTGAGGCGTTCCCACACGCGCTGCACCATGAGGCGACGCAGCGACAAGACGACCCGGCCTTCTTTGTCCTGATCGCGAATAATCAAAAACTCGAACTCTTCACCCAAGGGCAGCGTTTCTTCGAGGTTTTCGACCCGCTCTAGGGCAGCTTCTTTAAGGGGCAAAAAGGCGTCGGATTTGCCGCCAATCTCTACCATGGCCCCCTCTGAACCATGACCAATCACTGTGCCTTTAACCGTACTGCCGGTTTGGAAGGTGTAGTCGTGGTCGGCCAGGGCGCGGGCGAAATCTTCAGTCGAAAAGGTCAAAGTCGGGTTCTCCCGGTTGCTGCAAAAATTCAGTTTTTCAATCATAGCAACCGATTTACCGGGTATACCATTCGCAACATTCTGATAAAGACGAGTCATGTCGCGTTGTTAGCACCAGCGGATCGGTGGCGACTCAAAGGGGTAGGCCCATTTGCGAGAGCAGCGATCGCCCCCAGCGATTGACCTGTCGCGCCGCTTGAATGTGAGGCTCGTCGGGCACAATGGGGATGATATCGGCGGTTTGCCCCAGGCCGCAGAGGGCGATCGCTCGATTTGCGGCCTCCAGCCCAGTAACGTAGGCTTTTTCCTGGGACCAAGAGCCGTGGCGGGTCACCACCCAGTCGCCACTCATAAACACGTTTTGGAAGCTGGTTTGCCCCGGGAGCAGGTATTGATAGCTGCCGGGGGCGAAGTGGGTGACGCCCTGGGGAATGCGAATCACGCTGTGATCGACAATTTGAGCTTCGCCAAAGTCCGGCAGACAGCCCGCCAGATTTGCCTGCACCAGCGGCAGCACTTCCTCATCATCCAGGTAAAGCAACTGATTGGCGTGATAGTAATCGACTTCGACCACGCTACCGGGTTCCTCACGATATTCGTCGTGGAGAGCGTTGAGGTCAAAAAAGGTCCAGCCTGTCGTTTGATGGAAGCCAAAGCAGGCATTAGAGGGAAGGGGAATGTCGATTTTGCGATCGAACCAGAGCCGGGTGGCCAGCACGTCGATCGCACCTAAATTTTGCACATTGCGAAACTCTTCGCGGCGGCGCAGAGCGGGACTGCTGGCGACAATCTTCTTCAGCCCCGTGATACCGACGGAAAAGATGACGGCATCGGCTTCAAACACTTCATCGCCGCAGACGACGCCCGTGAGGCGATCGCCCTCCCCTTCAATCACATCGGTGACGCGATGATTGGCGAGAATCTGGCCTCCCGCCTGCTCAATCGCCTGGGTCCAGGGGCGGAAGATTTGCTCACCCACGGTGCCCCGACACCAGCGCACGTCAAAGTCGGGCTGGTGAGCCAGGATGAAGTAATAGAGCATTCCCAAGGTCGCGGCGGCGGAACATTGCTCACCCGGGGCAAACAAACCCACCAGCAACATCGGCTCAAAGGCTTCTTTATACAGCCGTTCTGACACGCCAAACTGTCGAAAAAGTTCTCGCGCGGAGAGGCGATCGTACCGTCGCCAAGCGTCGTCTGAGTTATCGAAGTCCACTACGGAATACAGCAGCGGCAAGGCCGAGAGGCGATCGCTCAGCGGCAGTCGCTTGAAGTCGGTATAGACAAAGGTGCCCAACGGACTCGGCAAGTACGGCTCCATCTGGAACAGCGGCGACTCGACCTCTAAGCCGTGGGGGGAATATTGGCTGGAGCGGGTGTAGGGCGTGAAAGGCTGAATGCCTAACTCGTCCACCAGGCTAAAAATATTGCGGTAGGGATACCAAAAACCGTGAATACCCGCCTCGACCGATCGCCCTTGCTCGGTTTGCCAACCCGCCACCAGCCCGCCTGGATAGCTGCCCGCCTCCAACAGCGTGACGGCATATCCTTGTTTAGCAAGGTGATAGGCGGCCCCTAAGCCGGCCCAACCAGCCCCCACGACAACGACTCGTGGTGACGCTTGAGTCTGAGTATCCATAACCTTGATAGCTAATCCCTACGCTGATGATGTGATCCAGTCTTCAGCGTAGGTTAATTTCAGCTCTCTGAGGCTTCGGATGAGGATTTGTCCTTCGCGGTGGATTGTTTGCGAGTCGTCTTTTTCGCCGTGGTGGTTTTGGCCCCGGTTGACTTTGACGCGGCGGCTTGCTTAGTGGTGGAAGCCTTGCGAGTCGTGGTTTTCTTTGCCGTGGTCTTTTTGGCGGTAGACTTTTTCGCCGTCGTTTTCTTCGCTGTGGATTTCTTGGCGGTGGTGGCCTTTTTCCGCGTTGTTTTCTTCTTCGCGCCTGCTTTGGCGGTGATGAGGGCGATCGCTTCCTCTAATGTAATGTCATTCTCGGTTTTGCCCTCTGGTAAGCCCGCATTGGTTTTACCGTGCTTGACGTACAAACCGTAGGGGCCTTTGTAAACCGCAATCAGCTCATCATCGTCAGGGTGCTTGCCGAGTTCCTTTAAGGGTTCGGCTTTGCGGCGACCGCGTCCGGCCTTCGGCTGCGACAACAGTTCCATCGCCCGCTCCAAGGTCACGGTCAGCACATCATCGTCGCCCTTGAGCGATCGATAATCTTTGCCGTCTTTGCCCTGATCATGCACCACGTAGGGGCCAAACCGCCCCAAGCTGGCCTTAATCGGCTTACCCGTTTCTGGATGCGGCCCGAGCAGTCGCGGCAACGCCAATAGACCCGTGGCCATTTCCATGGTCACGTCTTCTGGCTTTTTGCCTTTGGGCAGAGAAGCCCGCTTGGGCTTGGGCCGCTCGTCAGTGGCGTCACCGAGTTGTACATAGGGCCCATAGGCTCCCACCAGCACATAAATCGGCTCGCCCGTTTCGGGGTGCAGCCCCAGTTTTTCCGGACCTTCCCGCTTTTGCTTTAACAGCAGTTCGACCTGATCCGCGTCTAAATCAGCGGGCGACACGTCAATCGGCACTGAGGCCTTGACTGGGCCTTCTTCGTCTTCAGTTTCCACATAAGGGCCATAGCGTCCGATCCGCACCTTGGCCTCTAAACCGTCTAGCGCCACAGTGCGCGCTTCCGCCGGGTCGATTTGACTTTCCTGCTCCTGAACCTGAGTTTCCAGCCCCTCATCACCCGCGTAAAAATCTTTTAGGTACGGCAGCCAATCGGCTTCACCCGTCGAAATGTGGTCAAGCGTCTGCTCCATGCGAGCCGTAAAACCGACATCGACCAAATCGGGGAAGTGACTGGACAGCAGATCGGTCACCGCAAACGCCGTGAACGTCGGCGTCAGACTACTACCGTTCGCAGTGACGTAGCCGCGATCGATAATGGTGCCGATGACGCTGGCATAGGTGCTCGGACGGCCAATGCCTTCACTCTCCAAGGTTTTCACCAACGTGGCTTCGGTATAACGGGCCGGTGGTTGGGTTTCATGGCCCACGGCTTCCAGTTCGTTACAGTTCACCGCGTCGCCCACCGCCAGTCGGGGCAGCAACACTTCCTGGTTTTCGATCGCCGCATCGGGATCATCCGATCCTTCCACATAGGCGCGAAAGAAACCGGGAAAATCAATCCGCTTACCACTGGCCCGGAAGACCGCATTATCGACTTCGATTTGCACGGTGATGTTGGTCTGCCGCACTTCTGCCATTTGGGTGGCGACGGTGCGCTTCCAAATCAGGTCATAGAGCGAGAGTTCGCGACCGCTCAGTCCCGTCTCTTGAGGCGTGCGAAAAGTCTGCCCCGAAGGCCGAATCGCTTCGTGCGCCTCCTGAGCGGACTTACTCTTCGTGGCGTATTGGCGCGACTTGGGGCTGAGGTATTCCTTGCCGTACTTTTGCTCAACACAGTTGCGAGCAGCGGCGATCGCTTGTTGAGACAAGTGCACCGAGTCAGTACGCATATAGGTGATGTAACCCTGCTCATACAGGCTTTGGGCGACGCGCATGGTGTCGCGAGCCGAGAGCCGCAGCTTGCGGTTCGACTCTTGCTGCAAGGTGGAGGTCGTGAAGGGCGGCGAAGGTTTCCGGGTGGAGGGGCGCTCTTCTAAATTCGCGACCGTCCAGGCTCCGGCTTCCAATCGGGTTTGCAGAGCGGTAGCTTCCGCTTCATTCAACAAGACAACATCGCGGCCAGCGGCAACCTGTCCTGTATTTTCGTCAAAGTCGCTGCCGGTGGCGAGGCGCTTGCCATCCAGCGTGATCAACTTCGCTTCAAACGATTCGCTGTCTTTCAGCAGCTGAGCTTTCAGATCCCAATACGACCCGCGCCGGAAGGCTCGCCGGGCCCGCTCTCGCTCCACCAAGAGCTTCACCGCCACAGACTGCACTCGCCCTGCCGACAAGCCCCAGGCGATCTTTTTCCACAACAGCGGTGACAGCGTATAGCCCACCAAGCGATCAAGAATGCGGCGGGTCTCTTGCGCCCGCACGAGCTGGTCGTCGATATCCCGACAATTATCCAGCGCTGCCTGAATCGCTTCTTCGGTAATCTCGTGAAACACCATGCGCTTGATCGGCACCTTGGGCTTCAACACCTGCAATAAGTGCCAGCTAATGCTTTCACCTTCGCGGTCTTCGTCAGTCGCAAGGACGAGTTCGTCAGCGCTTTTGAGGGCATCTTTCAGCGTTTTGACGACCTTCTTTTTGTCCGAAGGCACCACGTACAGGGGCTCAAAATCAGCGTCAGGGTTCACCCCCAGCTGGGCCCACTTTTCACCTTTGACCGAGGCCGGAATCTCGCTCGCCGATCGCGGCAAATCTCTCACATGCCCCATTGACGCCTCGACGCGATACCCGGAAGGCAAGTAATTCCGAATAGTCTTGGCTTTAGTGGGGGACTCAACGATGACGAGGGTGGACATAGATTGATCGGGATATAAGATTCTGGGATTTCGTGACGTTAGCGGATCAGTGGCGCAGACAGAAAGGATTGTTAACTAAGATTTCAGGTTTTGCTCGCTTCGATACTTCTGCAAGCGCTTTCCTGTCCACTCCTAACACATCATCTCTGCGATCGCTAAATTGACCCTAGCGCATTTGTCTCGGAGAGTACCCAAATCCGCGGTTGACTCATCAGCTCTCTGGAACCAGTAGCCCTAACCTGGCTTTTCATCATGAAAGTGCGCTCATGGCAACCCACTCATTACTGACCCATGAGGGGTTAGAGGGATAACAGATGCCAGAACGCCTCACTTTCGCCTCGCTAATCAGGCTGATAGGGAGAATTCATCCCCCCAGAAGTACCCCTAAACCGGAGTACGCAGGGTAAGATGCCAATGGAAAGCTGAAGATTTGCGATCGCTGATAGCCTTGAGTCCTTGAGGATTAGCAGCGATGGTATTGAGAAAGTGGACGTAGTTAGCGCTGGAGCAATTGACCGGATGGATGTTGCGAATCTTGCCTCCCAATTGAATGCGGGCATCATTCTGCCAGAAGGCATCGTAGTGATCACTTTGCTGGTGGTTTTGGTCGGTGATTTGATTGCGGGCCGAGCCTCAACCCGCTGGACGCCCTATGCCACCATGGGGGGCCTATCACTCGCGATCGTGGCGTTGGTTTATCAGTGGGATACCGCCACGCCCCTGAGCTTTTTGGGCAGTTTCATTGGCGATGACCTCAGTATCGTATTTCGCGGCATTATCGCATTGTCAGCGATCGCCACCGTGCCCATGTCCATTCGCTATGTCGAGCAGTCAGGCACCTCTCTGGCGGAATTTTTGGTCATCATGATGACCGCGACCCTCGGCGGCATGTTCCTCTCCGGGGCGAACGACTTAGTCACCATCTTTGTGGCGCTAGAGACCCTAAGTATCTCGTCCTATTTATTGACGGGCTACATGAAGCGTGACCCCCGCTCCAACGAAGCCGCACTCAAATATTTGTTGATCGGGGCGGCGAGTTCTGCGATTTTCCTCTACGGCATGTCGCTGCTCTACGGCTTGTCTGGCGGCAAGATGCAGCTATTGGAAATCGCCGAAAGCTTCGTCGCTGCCGATAGTGATGCCCCCATTGGTATCATCGTCGCTTTGGTATTTGTCATTGCGGGTATCGCGTTCAAGATTGCGGCAGTGCCTTTCCACCAGTGGACTCCCGACGTTTACGAGGGTTCACCAACGCCAGTCGTGGCGTTTCTCTCGGTGGGTTCCAAGGCCGCTGGTTTTGCCCTGGCGATTCGCCTGTTGGTAGCTGTCTTCCCGGTCGTCTCTGAGCAATGGCATTTTGTCTTTACGGCATTGGCAATTCTCAGCATGGTGCTGGGCAACGTCGTGGCCCTGGCCCAAACCAGCATGAAGCGACTCCTCGCCTACTCGTCCATTGCCCAGGCTGGCTTTTTGATGATTGGCCTGGTGATTGGCACAGAAGCGGGCTATTCCAGCATGATTTTTTACCTGCTGGTTTACCTATTCATGAACTTGGGCGGCTTTACCTGCGTCATTCTCTTCTCCTTGCGTACGGGCACTGATCAAATTAGCGAATACAGCGGTCTCTATCAGAAGGATCCTCTCTTAACGCTGGGCTTGAGTATTTGCCTACTATCGCTGGGCGGCATTCCGCCACTCGCTGGTTTCTTTGGTAAGCTCTACATCTTTTGGGCCGGTTGGCAGGCAGGTGCTTATGGCTTGGTGCTGGTGGGCTTGGTGACTAGCGTCATCTCGATCTACTACTACATCCGAGTCGTCAAGATGATGGTGGTGAAAGAACCCCAAGAGATGTCTGACGTGGTGGCTAACTATCCCGAAGTCCGGTGGGATTTGCCAGGCCTGCGCCCGCTGCAAGTGAGCTTGGTCTTAGCGGTAGTAGCAACCTCTTTAGCGGGCATTCTGTCTAACCCGTTGTTCACCTTGGCCAATAACTCCGTGAGTCATACGCCTTTGCTACGAGCATCGATTGAACAACAGCAATCGCCTGCAGCTGCCCCGTCAGTTGCGGCCCTCACGTCCATAGATAAGGCGATCGCCCAGCGTTAATGCGCCAGTTTAGGCTGAAGGTTGGCTGTGACTAACCTCGACCGATTTGTTGAACGCCCTGCAGCTAGTCACTAGCTGCAGGGCGTTTTGGCTATCGAGGAAATCGCGACACTCAGAGCATCCCCTGGATGTTGTCGTCAGCCAGTCAGCGATCGCTAAACGCCAATGACGTACTTTTTCCACTCAGCGTGGGTGCCACTCTTGACCTGGCGCGTGACCTCAAAATAGAGGCTGCTGTGGGGCCGTCGAGGAGGATTGCGCAGCGGCATCGAGGCTTCGCGAGGCGTGCGATTGCCCTTTTTGACATTGCAGCGGACACAAGCAGTCACAATGTTGTCCCACTTGTCACCGCCTCCCCGCGATCGCGGCACCACGTGATCTAATGTCAGTCCATCTCCTGATAACCCGCAATATTGGCAGGTATGGTCATCCCGCTGCAGGATATTGCGGCGAGTTAAGGGGATTTCTTTGTAAGGCACCCGAACATAGTTCCGCAGGCGAATCACGGTCGGCAACGGCATTTCTGGATAGATAAATCTGCCGTTATGCTCCACCTGTTCAGCCTTGCCCTTGATGACAAGCACGATCGCTCGACGCCAACTGGTGATGTTGAGCGGTTCATAAGAGGCGTTAAGCACTAGAACCTTACTCATTGTTGATGATCTGAAGAATATTGCACCGATGGTAGCACAGGTATTTTTTTCCAACGGAGACAGGCGAATTACTTCGCAATCCAGCCGCGAGCAGAGCTTATTAGGGCAGACAGTTCACTAAAAGCTAACCAATGATGAAGGTCAGCTTTTAGTAGCAATGATTTGTATATCAGCCAAATCAATAGCATGCTGTGGTGGTACTAAAGTGACGGCCACAATGCGGAAGCCCGCCGTGATTACTTCCTGCAAGATCTGGTTCGAATCGCCGATATGTCGCGTGGCCACTCCCTGTTGAATGGTGCAACGGGAAACTGGGTCAAAAAATTCTTGAAAGAATGGCGTATCCGGCACGTCATTACACATCGAGCAGACTGTGAAGGTGCCGCCGGGTTTAAGAACGCGATGCACTGAGCTAAGGAACTGAGTGCGATCGCGGCCGATAATGCAATGAAAGCACCGGCCATCTAGCACCCCATCGAAAGAAGCATCGGCAAACGCTGCTAAGGTCAACACGTTCCCTTCCACAAACGTCACATCTACCGCTGCCACCGTGGCGTTTTCTCTGGCCCAGGCGATCGCGGTGGGCGCAATATCAATGCCCGTCACGTTGTATCCGGCTTGGGCAAACGCGATACTCACATTACCCGCACCGCACCCCAACTCTAGCAATCGCCCCCGATTGGGAAATGTCGGATGAGACATCAAAGGTAGCCAAGTCTGCTGCCAATCTTCGGCCCATTCGTCCTGTTTGCTCCATCCAGAAAAGGTAGAGTCCTGACGCTTAGCTTGGTAAGCGCGATCATGAATCATGTAATTAGGCTGGACGGTCATGTTCAGTTACTACCTCTGCAAGTTGGCCGAGCCACAATCCCCCTAGCTGCCATCAGCGAGCGCTGGTTTAACGATTAAACCTTCTAGCCGGAATCATCGCTTTAGTGAGAGTTGGCATTTACGCTTCTGAGCTGCTGGGTTCTGGCTTAGCCTTACTTTTCAGTGAGCGTCTAAAATTCTGCCAGAGCATGACGCTGCCGGTGATCAGCATCCACAACAACCCCAAGCCGTTGAGCAAGACATAAATCGGTTCTAGGGTCGGGCCTAGATACTCTCCTTCGTGCAAAGTCATCAAGAAATGCACTTGATCGCGAGACAGGCCAAACCAGTCCTTAGACAGACGATAAACCACCCCGGTAGCTACCGTGACCAATAGCGGCAGTAAAACAATCGGTGCCACCGTGCGATGCAACCGGCGAATTAAGAGGACGAGTTTCATGGCTGAGAATGGTGGGTGACAATTAATTTAGGGCTACGCGCTTAAATAAGCTCCCAGAACATCAAAGCAACTGTACAGGTTTGGCAGTGCCAAAGTATCTGTTTAGCGGAGTTTGAGCTCCCCCGCTGTCGCTGCCCCCTTGGCAAGGGGGCTCAGAATATCCCGGCTCGAAGTCCCCCTTGTTTTAGCGCAGCCATGCCCACAGGGCTTTAAGGGGATTTAGGGGGAACAGTAGCAGCCTGACGCTAAACAGATACGTGCCAAACCCCAACAATCAGGGATGCTATTTGCTAGCAACTCCCTTAGCGGTCAGCAACAGCTCAAGCGCGGCTCTGCTTGTTGCCTGTTTTACCATCGGCAGCGACGGCATTCTTGCAACGAGAGCGGTGCGCCAGAATTATTGACGGACTTTTCATAATCTTCTCATTTTTGAAGATAAGATATTGTGACAGTGATTGCAGACATCTGGTGCGATAACTCTCAATGATGGAAGACGTTGGCCTCAAGGTATGGGTTTTAGCCCCGGGTCATTGGCAATACCTACTTATTAATGCTGCGATCGGGATTGGCATTGCTGCAGATGCTGTGATTGCCACGATTGGCCGCTTTAAGCGGTTTGAAACTGTCCGTGATGCGCTTACTTGGGCGGCGGCGATCGGGTTTACCCACACCGTATTTCCGATGATTGGTCTGATTGGCTTGTGGTACGCCGCCAGTTCCTTTCCATCCCTCAAGGCGGGCATTTATGGGGCCGGTTTTCTCGCGATGGTGTGGTTCATCAACGATGTAGTGCGCGACATTGCCGGACTTGATAATGACGATGATGACGACGAGATCGATGACAATGATTTCTTCTACCAATTTTTAGCTAAACACTCGCGGTTTTGGGCGGCGGTTTGGGCGGTATCGATCGATGCGTTGGTGACCGGCCCTGGCAAAACGGCGGCGACAGCTCAGTGGAGCCAAGCGCAAGTGTTGGGCAGCTTTCCCCTGGTTGGATTGGTGGTGTTTGGCTTGGTGATGTTGAGTGCTTGGCCGGCGATCATTCTGCGGCGGTATTGGCAAGACCAAAAATTTGATAACCCGCGAGGGCTGGCTCGTTTTACCGCCGTGGGCTCTTGGGTCGAACTCAGCATTTTCATGTATTTTGCTTACTTGGCTATTTCAGAAATGATTTTGGCCTTGGGGGTAGAACCGATCATGAGCGAATTTTTAATTGCGGGGGCATTTACGGTCGCCACCACCGCCCTGTTATTGGCCGCTCTCGGCGATCGCGTCTGGGCGACTCAGCTCCAAGAAGCTACAGACTTGCTACAGTCTTGACTGCCACGGCATTCTGACAGATGCCATTCAGCAAGCTATTCTCAGAGAGACTCTAATCGGGATTGATTTATGAGTGATTTGCTCTGGCAGCAATCGGCGATCGCGGCTGCTTTACAAGATCACCAGCTGGCTTGCGGCGTCGTGCTTCATCCCGTTACCCACAACTGGCAGACCTGGTTTTCCCTTTACGGCACCGACATCACCTGCATTTTTGCCAGCAAAAACTATGAGTTAGCCCGCGCCGTGCAGCAGATGTTTCTCGCCAAGCTCCGCGCCGGAGAATTAATGGATAGCGATCGGGCTAAAGCCTTCATCTCTGGGCTGCAACACTACGAGGAGAGTGAACTAATCGATCCCCTACCGCAACACAGCATCGAGGGGGTGTTGAAAGCTCTCGCGGGACAAATTTCATGCCCAGCGCCTGACCACGATGCCGATCAGAGCGAGGTGGATGAAGGTTTCTGAGGTTCTCTGGCAAGTACTCTTACCCAAACTTCGGCATTGCATCAACCGCTGAGGTGCCTAGAGGTCCCCCATATTTGGTTAGCGACAAAAGAGGGCTGGGATACGCTTGACTCATCATGAGCTTTCTCAGGGTTCGGTAAAGCATGACTCGCCCCCCTGACTGACAACGATTATCTCGTCAATCAGGGGGGCAAATTTCCTGCGCGGCGTCAGTCGTTGACTACAGAGACTGTTCCAGTTCCGCGATCGCGAGCGTCGTCTTCACCACTACATCGGGGTTCAGGCTGATGGAGTCGATGCCCTGCTCGACCAAAAAGCGAGCGAACTCGGGATAGTCGCTGGGGGCTTGACCGCAAATCCCAATCTTGCGGCCTTTCGCTTTCGCCGTAGCGATCGCTTTGGCCACCATGCGTTGGACGGCGTGATTGCGTTCGTCAAACAGGTGAGCTACTAAAGCAGAGTCACGATCTAATCCGAGGGTTAACTGGGTCAGATCATTGGAGCCGATGGAAAAACCGTCAAAGACTTCGGCAAATTCTTCCGCCATCATGACGTTGCTGGGCAGTTCGCACATCACGTAGATTTGCAACTCGTTTTCGCCCTGCACCAAACCATGTTGGGCCATTTCGGCAATGACCCGGCGACCTTCGTCCGGCGTCCGGCAGAAGGGAATCATCAAAATGACGTTAGTCAACCCCATGTCCTCACGCACCCGCTTGAGAGCCTGACATTCCAGCGCAAAGCCTTCGCGGTAGCGATCGTCGTAATAGCGAGAAGCGCCCCGCCAACCGATCATCGGGTTTTCTTCATCCGGTTCAAAGGCAGCGCCGCCGAGCAGGTGGGCATACTCATTGCTCTTGAAATCGGACATGCGGACAATAACTGGCTTAGGATAGAAGGCGGCCGCGATCGTGCCAATGCCTTGGGCCAGCTTATCCACAAAGTATTGGGGCTTGTCATCGTATTGCTCCGTCAGGCGAGCAATCTTGCGCTTCGCCGAACTGTCGGTCAACACCTCAAAGTTGATCAGCGCCATGGGATGCACTTTGATGTGATTTGCGATGATAAATTCCATCCTCGCCAAGCCGACCCCCGCGTTGGGTAACGCCGAAACGCTGAAGGCGATTTCGGGGTTGCCGACATTCATCATGATCTGGGTGCGCGGCGTCGGGCAATCATCCAGCGTGGTCTCTTCGACCGTAAAGGGCAATTCCCCTTCGTAAACTTGGCCCTCTTCGCCCTCCGCACAGGAAACGGTAATGGCCTGCTCGGTATGGATCACCGCTGTGGCATCGCCGCAACCCACGATCGCCGGAATGCCCAACTCCCGCGCAATAATTGCTGCGTGGCAGGTGCGTCCCCCCTGGTCAGTGACGATCGCCGCCGCCTGTTTCATGATCGGCTCCCAATCCGGGTCGGTCTTAACGGTGACGAGTACTTCTCCCGGCTGAAACTGTTCAATATCGTCCACATCTAAAATGACACAGGCATTGCCGCTGCCAACCATCGCCCCCACTGCCCGCCCCCTCGTCAACACTTGGGCATCAGCGGTTTTCTCGAGCTGATAGGTTTTCAGCACATTGCCCTGCCGTTGCGACTGCACGGTTTCGGGTCGCGCCTGCACAATAAACAGTTCCCCCGACTGGCCATCTTTGGCCCACTCAATATCCATGGGCGAATAGACGCCGCGCAGCTCGCTGTAGTGATCTTCAATGTCACAGGCCCACTGGGCGAGTTGCAACACATCAAAGTCAGAAATGGCGTAGCGATTGCGTTCCCAACGGGGGACTTGAATGTTTTTGACCAATTTGGTGCCGCCGGTGTTGTAAACCATGCGCAGGGCTTTGCTGCCCATGCGTTTGCTCAAAATGGGCTGATGCCCGGTTTTGAGGGTGGGCTTGAAGACGCGATATTCGTCAGGGTTGACGGTACCCTGCACCACGTTTTCGCCCAAGCCGTAGGCGGCGGTCACCAGCACGGCATTTTTGAAACCGGTCTCGGTATCGATGGAAAACATGACGCCGGAAGTGGCCAGATCAGACCGCACCATCTTTTGCACACAGACCGAAAGGGCGACCTCAAAGTGGTCGAAGCCCTTGGTCTGACGGTAGGAAATGGCGCGATCGGTGAACAGCGACGCAAAGCACTTCTTGCAAGACTCAATCACTTCCGACTCGCTGTGGACGTTGAGGTAGGTTTCTTGCTGTCCGGCAAAGCTGGCGTCGGGCAGGTCTTCGGCAGTGGCGCTGGAGCGGACGGCCACGTCGGTATCTGCCCCGTAGCGATTGCACATCTCTCGATAGGCGTCACGAATCGCCACCTCTAACTCGGGAGGAAAGGGCGCATGGAGGATCAGCGATCGCGCCTGCCTGCCTCGTTCCTGCAAGTTCGGCACATTCGTCACGTCCAGGTCAGCAAAGAGCGATCGCAGCTTTTCATCCAGCTCATTGAACTGAATGAACTGACGATAGGCGTGGGCCGTAGTGGCAAAGCCCGACGGCACATTGATGCCCTTCGGCACTAGCTGCTGAATCATTTCGCCCAAAGAGGCATTTTTGCCGCCCACAATCGGCACATCCCCTAGCCGAATTTGATCGAGCCACAATACGAGATCTTGAGCCTTTTCAACTGTTGTAGAAATCATTTACTAACTCCTGTCTGAAATACTTAATGCTACCCAAGCAACAACCCCAGCAAAATTGCAAACCGCTTATCAACTTAGATGGGACTAACGGCTCCAAGCCAAAGTCCAGCAACACCACTTATCTAATAGCTTGAGAAGATTCAGCAGACGGTCACGAAGGCAGCTATTCAAAAATTACTCGCTTCAAAGTGAGCAATCAATCATCTTCATGACAAAAACTAAACTGGGATCAGTTCTGCCTCGCTATTCATCAGTGAGTCCTCATGCAACCTGCAGGCTAATTTAATCTTTCGCCTGGTCAAAATTTTCTCTTCAAAAAATATTCAAATTTTGTGAGTCAACCGTATATTTTTATCGTAAGAAAATCGCGATCGCTTGCCGATAAAATCCAACAAATCTTTGCTGAAATGATTAATTTCAATAAACTACTTTCAGGGCCGGGGTTTCTCTGCGGAATGAAAATAAATCATGCTTAAGCATCTGTTGATCCCCTGGACTGGGGCAAGGCTTAATTTTGTATTGCGGATGATGGGCGGGTGTGAGAGCAGCTCTCCCCCTTCCGATGAATCGGTGAATTTATGAACTTCTTTATGCTGGGCAACTGGTCCCGATAGCGGTTGGTCAAAGTCTGCTGCAGCCTGCGATCGCTCCAAAAAGTCGGAAAAGGTCCGTCTTGTGCTTATTCGTACTCAGTAATCAGTAATTCTCGCTATGGTCAGTGAAGTTGGGGGTAGGCTTTAGGGCTAAGGGACGGGAGCTTGCAAGTGTTCTGCTCTGCCCCCCTACATGCCTTCCCCTCTCCCGTCGGCTAGATTAGACCAAAGCTCAGGAAGCCTAAAATGAGCGCAGACAAGGTTCTAGAGCAGGCAGATGCGCTGGTGTTTCGTGCCACTGGCAAACATTTGAATGACCTGCAACGCAAAATTTTGCAAGCTGTTTGGCGGCGTCAGACCTATGGCGAAATTGCCCAGCGATTGCGCTATACCGAAGGGCATGTCAAAGATGTAGCGTCGCAGCTTTGGCAGGCATTATCGCAAGCGCTCGATGAGCGGGTGACGAAAAGCAACAGCTTAGCTGTACTTGAGCGGTATTTGCAAAAAGCCAGGGTCAAGCTGATTCAGCCGCTGCCCGAGCCGCTAATGGCGGAGGCCCAGAGTTTTATCGGGCGCGAAACGGCGATCGCCCATCTCGATCAACTCGTCGCCCAGGGCCATCGAGCGATCGTGCTGCAAGGTGAAGGGGGTGTTGGCAAAACCACGCTGGCCCAGCAATATCTCGAACATCACGCCTTTGATGTGGTCTTAGAACTGTTGATGGCCAAGGAAACCTCCAATATTACCCCAGCAGAACAGGTCGTAGAAGAATGGCTGCGACAGGATTTTCAAGTTGAGCCAGGTCAGGACTTTGGCGTCACGCTAGATCGGCTCAAGCGACAACTGCGCGAGCAACGGGTCGGCCTGCTCATCGATAACCTTGAACCGGCATTAGATGCTCAGGGGCGGTTTTGGCCGCAATATGCGCGCTACGGCGATCTGATGCGGGTGTTGTGTGACCCCAAAGGCCAAACCGTAACGCTGCTGACCAGCCGCGATCGCCTTTGCGAACCGGGCGTCTCGGTTCATCATTACCGCCTACCCGGCCTCAGTCGGGAAACCTGGCAGCAGTTCTTTACCCAGGGAGCGATCGCGGTTAACTCATCAACTCTGGCAGTCATGCACCGGGCCTATGGGGGCAACGCCAAAGCGATGAATATTATGCGGGGGGCGATCGCGGGCGATTTTGACGGCGATGGGGAGGCCTATTGGCAAGAAGTGGGCACCGACCCGCTCATGGCATTGGACTTAAAAAATCTGGTCACGAGTCAGGTCAATCGCCTCAAAGACTTGGATGCCGATGCGTATCAGCTGTTTTGCCGGTTGGGCGCGTTTCGCTATCAGGATGTGCCCCGGGTGCCGACGGATGGCTTGCTGGCGCTCTTATGGGACGTTGATCCTAGTCGGCATCGCCAGGTGATCACCTCCCTGCGCAACCGATCGCTGCTGGAAAGCCACAAGGGCTGTTATTGGCTCCATCCCGTGGTGCAAGCCGAAGCTCTGGAACGATTGCGCCAGAGTTCTGATTGGCCCAAAAGCCACACCCGAGCGATTCAGTTTTGGACGGAGCAAGTCACCACTCTCACCTCAACCGGGGAAGCCATACAGGCGTTGGAGGCGTACTACCATGCGCTGGCGATCGCTGATTACTCAACGGCAGCCGACGTCCTGCTCAAAAGTCGCCACAATCAGTGGGGACAGCACCTGACCTTGGGCAGCACGCTGTATCGCATGGGGCTGCTGCAACCGTTGATGGCGGCAATTCCTTCCTTGTTGCCCCAACTGCCCGACGACCAGCGCTCTAGCGAACTGCGCAATATCTTGGCTGATGTTTACTGGATTACGGGCAAAATTCATGCCGCGATCTCCATGCAAAAGCAGGCGCAAGCGATCGCCCGCCAGGGACTGGAAGCGACTGAAAAAAATCCTGCCGACCCGCACAGTCTTTACTGCTGGCGGATGCTCGAAGTTGATGCCCTGCTGAGTCTGGGCCTCTATCACCTCGACCTGTGGGAATTAACCGACGCGGCCCAATTCTTTCAAGCGGTTATCACGGCGGCGCAAGGAACCGCCCACCAAAGCTGGGCCGACAAAGCCCAGTTATGTCTGGCCTTAGTGGCCTCCCATAGCCTGCACGATGAGCGCATTGACCTGTCGCCCATCTGTGCTGACCAGTCACCTCGCGCCCTGGCCCATACCCTGGCCGAGCAAGCCTATCGGGAAATTGCCAACACCGATTGCCCCGAATACACCGGGCGGTTTGCCTTCTTCATTCAGCTGCTAGCCCAGACCTATACGAATTTGGGTGACGCTGAACGGGCGACGGAATTATCCGAGCGGGCGATCGCCTTTGCCGAAGAAAGCCACTACATTCAAGTCAAGGCCAGAGCACTGGTGGGCTGGGGACAACTCCTGCGCCAACAAGGCGACATTGACCGTGCCATCCAAAACCTCACTACGGCCCTAGAACTATTCGAAGATTTAGGGGCTCAAAGTGATCTCGCTGAGGCTCATTGGCAGCTTGGCTTGACTCACCAAGCTCAGGCTAATCAGCTTGCCGCGCAAACTCAGGTTGCTGCCGCCGTGCAAATTTTTGAAGCCATCCAAGCGCCGCGCCAAGTCGCTAAGGTTCAAGCTGCTTTGCTCGGCTAGATGGACTATAAAAGTACCCCAAAATAGCCTTTACGGGCAATGTTCCTGGGGCAGTCACTAGCGCACAGTCAAGATACCTTAGCCTTCCATGATTTTGGGGACTTTGATGAAGTCGTCTTCGCGGTCTGGGGCATTGCTGAGCAAGCTCTCGCGATCGCCAAACGTTTCTAACTGGTCAGGTCGGTGAATGTTACTCACCTCAATAGCGCGAGTGGTCGGCGGCACGTCAGCCGTATCCAACTCATTCAACTGCTCTACATATTCCAAAATACTGTTGAGCTGCGTGGTGAACTGCGCTTCTTCTCCCGCTTCTAGCTCCAGCCGAGCCAGGTGAGCCACTTTGCGGACTTGTTCGAGATCAATCATGAGTAGAGGGGGTTGATGGGTATGAGGGGGGATGGGGAGTGGGCATTGGGCAATGGGTGGGAGGGCAAGTTAAGGATGTCGTGACGACAGCCGTTAAACTGCCAGCCCCGCAGTTCTCCTGCGCCCCTGCCCGAGAGAATTGCTAATTGTCAAACCTAAAAGAATGTATCGACCTTCATCCGGCCTGTATTCTTCAACCAGTTCTGGGCTTCAATGTAGTTGTTGGGCGCAATGCGAATGGCCTCCATCCAGTAGGTGGCCGCTTGGTCAAACAACTCGCTGGCTACTTGGTCATCCCCAGCGGCTTCGGCCTTTTCGCCCTTGTAGTGATAAATCACCGCCATATTATTCAGCGCTTGGCACAGGCGAGGATTCAGCTCCAAAGCTTCTTCGTAGCGCGCTAAAGCCGTTTCATGTTCACCATTACTCGCATGAATGAGCCCCATGTTGTAAAGCACAAAGCTCTTATCGTAGGGATCTTCCTCTAGTTTCAGCGCTTCCTCGTAGTTTTCCATCGCCTCGGCATATTCACCGTCGGCCTGAGCCGACATCCCATCCCGATAGTAGGCAAAGGCTTCCTTCGCGCTTTGCTTGGTGGGCAGCATTTTTAAGATCATGTCGGCCATGACCGTAAACGTCTTATCAATAAAGTTGTCGTTGCGCTGGCTTCTGGGCATAACGAGCGGTAAGTATCAGTGAACGAGTTTCTAACTACTTTAGCGCTCACTGGGGCGATCGCTGCTATCCCGATGCGATCGAATCCTGAGACTCTAGTTGCTGATGCAAAAACCACACCAGATCACCCACCGTTTCCAGCAAAGATTCGTCAAATTCTTCTGAAATGTCGATGTGAAACGTTTCGTAAAAATCGCAGCAGAGTTGATTGGGCCAATCGAACCAGCACACCAAGGGCAACTGGAGATCTTCGATGAGGCGATCGCCGGGCCGAATTTGGCTCACTTCCAGTCCGGAATATACCGGCAACTGCGCGTATATGAAAGCAAACAAGCGGTTCGATACCTCGCCATCAGCGACATTTGAAAACAATGACGACCAGTCTTCCAGAGTCAGCGAGGGACGGCGACTCAGTTGAACGTTGATGCGACGACGAAGGCCTGCATCCGGACTCAAATCCCGATAAGTCCGTAAACTCCGAAAGTAGTTGATCGCAGATTGCCACATGAAATGTACTGCCTGGCGGCTGTCTGCCTAAAGTGTTCCCAGGAAACATCTCAGGACTCTATTGCCTTAATGAATTGAGTATTTATACGTCCCTCATCGACTCATTCGCTCCCACTCCCCCAAACACCGCTGGTCAGCGATGATAGAGATAATCGGTTTGGTAATCTGACAACCGAATCTCTGGGAGATGACATCACATGGCAGTTCGGGTCAATCAATTTGCAGCGTGGAAGCAGCAAGGTCAAACAGTCGCCGTGCTGACCGCCTGGGATTATATGTCGGGGCAAATGGCCGACCAAGCGGGGGCTGACATGGTGTTGGTGGGCGACTCTTTAGCCATGGTGGCGCTGGGGTATGACAACACCTTGCCTTTGACCCTGGATGAAATGGTGCATCACGCTAAAGCGGTGCGACGCGGCGTCAAGAACGCTCTATTGGCGGTTGATTTACCGTTTTTGAGTTTCCAAATTGCTGAGGCTGAGGCGATGCAGGCAGCCGGTCGCCTACTCAAAGAGGCAGGTGCCCAAGCCATCAAACTAGAGGGGGGCTATCCGCGCATGGCGGCCACTATTCAACGGCTGGTTGAGGCTGGGATTCCTGTCGTGGGGCACGTGGGGTTGACGCCGCAATCAGTCAATCAGGTGGGAGGCTTTCAGAAGCAGGGCAAGTCACCAGAAGCGGCCGATCGCATTTTGCAAGAGGCGATCGCGATTGAAAAAGCTGGAGCCTTTGCCATTGTGCTGGAGCACATCCCCGCCAAACTCGCGAGAACCATTACCGAAACGCTGAACATTACCACCATTGGCATTGGGGCCGGACAATTCTGCGATGCCCAGGTGCTCGTGACGGCAGACGTGCTCGGCCTTTCTGACTGGCAGCCGCCCTTTGCCAAACGCTATGCTAATCTGCGCGACCAAGGTATTCAGGCCGCCAGAGCGTTTTGCGACGAGGTGCGATCGCGCCAGTTTCCCTGATTGCAGTAGGGCCAGAGGCTGTGCCTAAGCCTGCAAAAGGGTGGTCACCGCTTGCCGGATAAAGGCTTCATCTTCGGGATTTTGGTAAGGATGCCCAGCGCGATGTCCCCAAATTGAGGGAATGGGGGTGTACGTTGCCCTCGCAATCATCTGGGCTTCAGCAGCGCAATCATCGGGGGTGAAATACAGATCTGTGGTCGCGGGCATCACTAACGTGTGGGCCTGAATCGTGCTGAGCGCTTTAGCGTAATCGCCCTGAAAAGTTGGTGTGTTCCCCACATCGCAGCGCAGCCAGGTGTCAATCATGGCGATGAGATTGTGGGGGTCGCGTTTGCGATAATTCGCTTCCCAGCCCCGCAGTAAATAATCTTCCAACGATTCATAACCGAACTGGAGATAGGGCTGCTCGCGATAGTAAGCCTGGGATGCGGCCCAACTGGCGTAGATGCGGGCATAGGCTGGATAGCCGCGATCGGGGATTGCCGTGAAGCGATGTCCATTCCAGGCGGGGTCAGCGGTCAGCGCCGATCGCAAACTCCATAAAAAGATTTTGTTGTGATCTGTCGTTTTGGCGGTGCCGCACAGGGCCGCAATGCGTTCGACGCGGTCAGGATAATGGCTGCCCCAGTAATAGGCTTGCTGCGCCCCCATCGACCAACCGTAAACCAGCGCTAATCGGTCAATGCCGAAAACCTCGCGCAACATCTGCTCCTGAGCGCGAATGTTGTCGTAGTGGGTGAACCAGAATCCGTCTTCGGCCAAGCCGCAGTGCTCATCGTTGCTCGGCGAGGTGGAAAGGCCGTTGCCCAACTGATTGGGAATGACGATGAAATAGCGCGTGGGGTCGAGAATGCGATCGCGGCCAATCAGCCAGTCAATATCGTGATGCTGCGCCCCGTATGAGGTGGGGTACAAAATCACATTGCGGCGATCGCGGCTCAGTTCCCCATAGGTTTGGTAAACCAGTCGCACTTCCGGCAGGGTCACCCCACACTGCAACTCAAAGTCCGGAATGACAAAGGTTTGAGCATCAGAGGTCATGTCCCCGACGGCCCCAATTGGCTAACGACTGAGCGATTGACATAAAGGTAGCCCGGCTCCACATTGGCGAAGTGGGGGGATAACGCTGCATGCGCCGCAGGCAAGCGGTGGAAGGGAATCGACGGATACAAATGGTGTTCAGCGTGGAAGGGCATGTTCCACATCATGAGTTTTAGGGGCCACAGAGTCAGCGTGGTGCGAGTATTGGTCAACGGGTCATCGCCATCCGGGCAGCCGGTATGCTCCGCAATGAGGATAAACCGCAAGATTGGTTGCCCCACCGCCAATGGCAGCACCCAGTACAGCAAAAACCACGGTTGGTGAAAACCAATGGAAAGGGCGATCGCGGCGCCGTAGACACTCAGCTGCAACCAGGTTGACCGCTGCACTTCTCGATAGGCCGTTTCTGGAACGTAGGGCATGCCCTCAAAATTGCCGCGCGCAATCCGCCAGTGCCCTTGAATTTTGCCCAACCACCAGGGAATGCCACTCATCACCCACAAATACTCAGTCCAGTTAGAGGGAATCAGATCTTCCAGCTCGGGATCTTTGCCCGGCACCTTGGTGAAGCGATGGTGCCACTTGTGATAACGCCGATAAAACGTGCTGTTGTAGCCCGACAGTACCCCGGCAATCCACCCGACGACATCGTTGACGCGATTGCTGGCAAAGGCAGAGCGATGGACGCATTCATGCACGGCGGCAAACATGGATGCCAAGCTGAACCCATAAATGACCAAAGCTGGGAGGGCGATCGCCCAATGGCCTCGCTGTGTCGCCCAAATTGCAGCACTTACGCCCATTACGGCAAGATGGGCGGCCAATTGTCCAAAGCCCCGCCAGTTCGATCGCTCGTTCAACTGTTTCAATTCGTCTGCCGATAACAATTGCCGCGGATCGGTGTTAATCTCCTGTGCCGTCATGCCGAGCCATCCCCTCCTGAAGCCGTTCATCTACAACCAACACAATCACTGATCATAGAAGCTGTCAGCGCTTTTCAGGTGTAGTTTCAACTACGGTTCAGAAAATGATGAGCCGCTGGCTGGCCGCGCTATTCGCCCCAAAACTGCTCGATGCGTTCGACGGTGTCTAGGCTAGCCAAGTTGATCAGCACGTCACGATAGTTGGGTTGGTGGGTTTCGCCGATCGCCAGCACTTCCATGGCTTCACATCCCACTCGCCCTGGTGACTGTAAATAGATCATCAACGTGGGATCGATCGCTTGTAGCGTCTCCAGGGTTTGGCGATCATTGGGAGCACAAAATTCATAACTGAGCGATCGCTTCCCATCCTCAGGACCATACAGACCCCATTCATCTAACTGGTCAAGGTCAAATCCAATTTTTTGCAGGGCATCCTCAAGGCTCGGATCCGCCGCCGCCGAGTACGACAGAGCCAGCGTACTGATTGTCAATGTGGCCGCGATCGCAGTTAGTCGTCGCATCATTCAAGACCTCAACCTCGGCCTTCATCATATCGACTGCCCCCTGAGCCCGATCCTAGGGCAAGGACCAGATTGGCAACTGACCGTCGTCTTAGCGGCTGATACTTAGCGGCTGATAAAGCATTGGCAATTGTTGCGGCCAGCTTGCTTAGCCGCATACAGCGCTTGGTCAGCCTGGCGAATCAGCACATTCGGCTTTTGCTCAGCGGTGGGAATGATGGCGCTCACGCCCAGGCTGGCGGTCACCACTTGCTCCACGTCAGAGGCGCTATGGGGAATTTGGAGGGCGCGAATCGCCTCACAAATTCGTCGGGCGATGGTGAAGGCCCCTTTCAACGGCGTGTTAGAGAGCACAACGGCAAACTCTTCCCCCCCGTAGCGAGCGACTAAATCAGACGATCGCTGTACGACGTCCACAGCGGCGCGGGCGACCTCATACAAACACTGATCACCCCGTTGATGTCCGTAGGTGTCGTTAAAGCGCTTGAAATAATCGAGGTCAAACAAAATCAAAGAAATCGGTTCTTGCTGCCGGTGCGATCGCTGCCATTCTCGTGCCAAATGCTGGTCGAGGCGGCGGCGATTGGCCAATGTCGTGAGCGAGTCAGTAAAAGACAACTTCGCTAAGCGCTCATTGGCCATACGCAGTTCGGCTTCAATGCGTTTGCGATCGGTAATGTCACGAATCATGACCAACACCTCACTCTCGCTGACCGGCACAATGCGCACCTCTTCTTGCTGCAAGATCTCCCCTACTTTGGTGCGTTGCTCATAGACCTGCATTTGCCCAGTAGCCAGTGCTTGTTGGGTCGCCTCCATTTTGCGCTGTACGTGTGCCAGCAGCGTATCGGTTGTGGCCAAGTCCCAAAGATTTTGACCGACTCGGCTTTCCACATGGTCTAGCAGGTCGGCAAAGTCATGACCTGCCATATAATCCAAAATCACGCCATCCTGCCGCATGTGAAACATCAGGTCAGGCATAGATTTGAGGATTGCCTGCTTTTGCGCTTCGCTCTTCTGCAAAGCGATTTCTGCTTGTTTCCGCTCATTGATATTTTGAACGATCAACAAGGCTTCATCTTCGTTGATTGGCGTGATTCTGACTTCCTCATGCTGCCAACCTGAAGCTGTCGGCACCGTTTGTTCATAAACCACCATTTGTCCGCTGTCTAACACTTGCCGCACGGCTTCCATTTGATGATTGATGTGGTCACGATAAAAATCATTGTGGGCAAACTCAAAAATATTGCGCCCCTCAATGTCATCCACCCCTTTGAGCAAATCACCCGTGTTTTCAGTTCTGAAATAACCGAGGAAAGTGCCATCTCGATGCAAACGCATCATTAAATCAGGGATAGCTGACAGAATTGCCTGCTTTTCTTGTTCACTCTGTTTCAATGCCAATTCGGCAGTTTTGCGATCAGTAATATCGCGCACGATAAACAACACTTCATCCGCCCCTTGGGGCACGATGCGCACTTCTTCATGTTGCGTCCGGTTATTGACAAATAGGGTTTGTTCAAAAACTTGTAGCTGTCCCGTGACGATCGCCTGCTCGATGTAGTGCAGTTGTTGCTGAGCGATCGCAGCGGGGACATTCTCGGTAATATGCCGTCCAGTTGGATCATACCCCGCTGGCAGGCAGTCTAGCTTTGCGTTGGAATGCACATACCCTAACCAATAGCCCTCACGATTGACGCGAAACATCAAGTCAGGCAGAGCCGCAATGATGCGGTGGTGTTGGCTGGCAAGGTTTTCATGGGCCTGCTCAGCAGTCTTGCGATCGCTGATATCGCGCACAATCAGCAACACCTCATTGTTGCCACAGGGCACAACTCGGACTTCCTCGTACTGCTGTTTGCCATTGATGGGCACAACCTGTTCAGCCGTCTGAATCAGTCCTGTCGCCAACGCTTGACGAATCAGTTCTAGCTGTTGTTGGGCCACCAACGGCGGCAGATAATCCGTAATGTGATGTCCACAAATATCTAAGTCGTGCGGCACAACATCAACGGTGGGATTGGTGCGAACGTGACTGAGGTAGTAGCCCTGGTGATCAGCCCGCACAATGAGATCAGGAATAGCTCGTAAAATCGCCGCCAGAGGTGCAGCCGGATTGAGCCCCTCACGGTTGACGTTATCGCGGTCGCTGTCGGTCCACAGCAGCCCATGCCAGCAGACTGAGCCATCTTGGCGCGATTCGGCTTGGGCTCGTGTTTTGAGCCAACGCACCTGGCCATCGGGGGCGACGCTGCGCCATTCATACACCAACATCGATTGTGATCGGATACTCTGAATGGCCTGGCGTCGCAGGGCCTGGCGATCGCTGACCGTCATTTGGCTAAAGACAACGCGAGCCGGATCTTGACCAAGTTCTTGCTGACTTGTGCCAAAGATTGATGCCGCCTGCTGATTCAGAAATTCACAGGTCATCGACCGATCAGGGCCAACTCGCAGGGAATACAGCCCCCCCGGCACTGCTTCAGCAAACCGCTGCCATTTCAGATGATCATGCAATTCTTTCTCACGCCATTGTCGAATGAGAATTTCGTGTTCTAAAGCCGTAGTTTGATGTTGAATTTGTGCTCCGAGTAGGGTAGCAGACTTAGCGACCATCGTTGCACATTGCACTTGGGCCGTGATGTCTTGATAAACGGCGATCGCCCCCACAATGCGATCGCTATCTTGTTGCAAAGGATAGGCTTGAGAATGCAAAATTAAGTAGCGATCATCGCGCATCACGACAATATCTTCGACCGTCGTCGCATTCCCCTGTAAGGCCTGAAAACTAGGCAGGCAATCAGTTGCATAGGGGTGTTGGGTATTGAGTTGCCGAAAGCCGCAGATGTTTACCAGGTTAGTGATCCCAAGATGTTGAAGGGAGCGATTTTCCAGTCCCAAAAGGTCTTTGGCAGCTTGGTTTAAATATGCGATCGCCCCTGCCGCATCGTGCATCACCACACCAATTGGGAAAGCCTCAAACAGGTTATTTTCTCCAGATGCCAGGGCATCAACGAGCACTTGCATCGTTGCTAGAGTTGATTTTGGTAAGGTGCCCATGGACGTTGCGTGTGGCGAAGAACAGGAGAAAACTGGAGATGAGATAAATAATATGTTCCATTAACGAAACCGTTCTTATATCAGTCTACTTCAGTGATCCAGGTCACCAGAGGGCGAATATACGCAAAAATGTCAATCGATTGAAACTTCCCGATATCTTCACAAACCCTTGTGTTGATTAGGTCTTGGCAGTTAGTCGCCAGCCTCGAACTTGATACGGTTGGATAATCCTTAAGCAGTAAAGATACCTGGTAATTAACCGAAACACTAGCTGTTGCCAACTTGATCGTTAGCGAATAGATGCTGTTTTCTCGACGCCTCACGGCTGATTGCTGATTGCTTTAGCCTGGTCGGTTAATGCCCTGCAAGTGGTAGAAAAACGGCAAGATTTTCCACCATAAACTAAACTACAAATACTAGAACTGTCGTTGCCATTTGGTTTAGACGCGCAACATAAAATGTTAGGGTCCTAGACCGATGAAACGCTTTTTACCGTTCGCTCCAATGCATCGCGATCGCTAAAGCAGCCAATCATCGGGTCATGTTTCAAAACGGCTTGCTCAATGTTAATAGTTTGCAGGCTAGACCCTCTGCTATCGCAAGCCGCAATCAGGTCAGGTCATACTCGGCGACTGCACTGCCTGTGGTGCAAGCGTTTCGTAAACCCTACATCTTGGACCTTTCGACCCTCTGCTAGACACAAATCTGTGGGGCGAGTTGTCAAAACTCGCCCCACAGACTGACTCGTTTGTTCTCAAGTCTTTAGGCTACCACTAATTGAAATCGCGACAGCTTAAACAAGCTGGTGTCATGGGGCGTGCTGCCATCCACCGCGAGATCAGCCAGCATTTTGCCCATGAGCGTGGTGAATTTGAAGCCATGACCTGAGAAGCCTGCCCCAATGACCACTTGGGGATAGTCGGGATGCTGATCGACCACAAAATCTTTGTCGGGCGTCAACGTGTAGAGGCAGCGGCGGGTAGAAATGAGTGGCCCAGCGGCCTCAGGAATGTACTGCCTGGCCCAGTCGCGAATTCGCTCCGTCCAGACCTGGCTGGGGGTATAGTCCACTTCACTGGGTTTCTCAACGGTGTTCCAGCCGTAAAAAGTGGTGATTTTGAAGCCAATGCTGGGGTCTTCATGGGGAATCCCATAGGGCATTTCGCCGTATTCACCGTTCATGTGGGCAAAGAAGACGGGAAACTTGCCCGGTTCAAACAGGCTGGGATTTTTGGGCTGATAGAAACCGAGTTGGCAAGGCATGATTTTGAGTGGCAAGTCGATACCCTGTGCCGCTAAGACCCCCTTAGCCCAACTGCCCACGGTCAACACGATGCGATCGCACGTATAAGTTTCACTCGCCGTTTGTACCGTCACCCCAGCATTAGAGGGCGTGATGCTCAGTACCGGAGTTTGGTCAATCACGGTCGCGCCACGGGCTTGGGCGAGGCGTACGTGAGCCAAAACGCAGCGCGAGGTCTTGAGCAAACCCGCATCGGGATTGAATAAGCCCTCCATGCCGTCATCTAAGGCAAATTGAGGATAGCGCTGAGCAATTTCCGCTTGATTGAGACGCTCATAGTCCAGATTCGCTTCATCCAGGCTAGTCTTCATGCGCTGCCAGGTATCCTCGGTGGGCAAGCCAAAGTCTAAGCCGCCAGTTTTAATGTAGAGTTGTTCATCAGCTTCATCTTGCAGTGCAAACCAGAGCGGGTAAGCATCGCGCATCAAGTTGACATAGATGGGATTGTCATAGGTGTAGCGAATGACGCGGGAATAGCCGTAGGAACTGCCATTCTGGTGATCGAGCTCAAACTGCTCTAGCAGCAATACTTTTTGCCCGGCTTTAGCTAGGTAGTAAGCGGCGGCACTGCCGACTCCACCCGCCCCAACGACGATCGCATCAAAATGCTGTGCCATCTCAAACCACGCTCCTAGTAGAAAAGTTGTTGCGATAGAGTCTGCTAAGGCTGGCTGTCAGGTGAAAAAAGCGAATCCAGGACTCATCGAAATCTTCGGACTTAACCCATGGGTAATGACAAACTCACGCCAATAAAGTGACGTCTGACCCTAAAGGTTCCGAGGCACAATCCCTAGATCAACTGCACCTCGGAAATCGCCATCTCCAAACTGCTAGCGAACAGCCGCGCTTTCGGCAGCTTCAGCAGCCTCAGATTTTTGCAAGGCATTTTTCACATGAATGACATCATGCTCGTAGCTGAGACCTTTGTAGATGCTGAAGCACATCACTAGCAGAATCACCGCAAAGGGCAACCCCGCACTAATGGCCGCCGTTTGCAGAGCAGATAAACCACCCCCCAGCAACAATGCAGCGGCCACAACCCCCTCAATCACCGCCCAAAAAACCCGCTGAGGCACCGGCGACTCCAACTTGCCACCCGAGGTGAGACTGTCGACCACTAGCGAGCCTGAGTCGGAGGAGGTGACGAAAAATACGACCACCAGGATGATGCCAACAAAAGAGGTAATCCCGGTTAAGGGCAGCTGTTGCAGCATCACGAATAGCGCCGTAGCCACATTTTCAGAAACCGCTGAACTGATGATGCCAGTCGCGCCTTCGGTTAGTTCGAGGCTCAAGGCCGTGCCACCAAATGCCGACATCCACAAGAAAGTCAGGGCGGTTGGTAGCAGCAGCACACCGAGGATGAATTCGCGGACGGTGCGGCCCCGAGAGATGCGCGCAATAAAGATGCCCACAAACGGCGACCAGGAAACCCACCAACCCCAGTAAAACACTGTCCAACCGTTCTGCCAGCCGTTATCGTTAAACGTTTCCGTCCAGAAGCTCATGGTCGGCAGGGAGGCTAGATAATAGCCAGTCGTCTGCACAAAGGTGTTGAGGATAAAGATGGTTGGCCCTACTAACACAACAAACGTCAATAGCAGCGCTGCCAAAACCATGTTCAACTCACTCAGGCGACGGACCCCATTGCCCAAGCCAGACACGACTGAAGCTGTGGCAAAACCCGTAATGATGAAAATCAGCGCCACTTGAACGGGGGTACTGATCTCTAAGCCAAACAAAAAGTTGAAGCCAGCATTGGCTTGCTGAACGCCGAAACCCAGGGACGTTGCCAGACCGAACAGCGTTGAGGCCACGGCAAGGATATCGATGACGTTGCCCTGCCAGCCGTAAATCTTTTCACCCAGGAGTGGATAAAAGACGGAACGGATCGTTAAGGGAAGGCCCCAATTAAAGGCAAAAAAGGCGAGGGACAGCCCGACCAAAGCGTAGATACCCCAAGCATGGAGGCCCCAATGGAAGAAAGTAATCCCCATGGCCTGTCGAGCCGCATCAGCGGTGTTGGGCTCGATCGCGCCCACAACGACTGGCGGGTCTTGAAAGTGATAAATCGGCTCTGCAACGCTCCAAAACATGAGGCCGGTGCCCATACCCGCGCTGATGAGCATAGAAATCCAGGCGAAGGTCGGAAACTCCGGTTTGGCATCGGGGCCCCCAAGCCGGACCTTGCCTAACTTGGTGAAGGCAAGGATGAAGGTGAACAGCAAGAATGCCGTTACAGCCAAAATCATGAACCAGCCTAAAGCCCCAGAAATGAAACTCTGGACTGCCCCAAATGCTGTCTCTGCCGGTTCTTGAAACAGCAGCGTAAACACGACGAAGAGCAAAATTAGCCCACCTGAAACCAGGAAGACCTCAGGGTGAAAGTCAAACCCTTTGGCGGTGAAATTGCGATCGCCAGGACGGCGAGTGAGGTGGCGTGTGGGGGCATGATCTGGCATCACAAAGGGATGCTCATCATGCCTCCTATGACCATTACTTGGAGTCGTCATAACACTATTCAGTTCTCAACACATCAATTAACAGCAAGACCTGCGATCGCCATCAACTGCTTGAACCTGCAAAACTTCGCAGGCGTCAAATCCAGCCTCGAACAATGGCGATGCCTCGTAACGGCGCGACTCCTAACTGCCAATCATTGCTGTACGTGACTACCATTCCTTAGACAATGCAAGCTTGTCAAGCCAGTACAGTCTGCCGTTACAGGGATGTAACAACAGATATAAAGATGAAAGCCAGTCATCCTAAAAAGTCATTAAGTCACTCTTTCCAAAGCAACTTACAACCAGGCAAGCCACGCCTAACAAACTCTATCTGAAGCAAAACTAGAGTTTACAGCCAGAGAAAACTGTCTTTGGCGATACAGTTGTCACTACAAGTCTTGGATTGAACACGGAGTGCCTGGGCAATATGCCCACAACAGCTCCAAACCCTTGCCAAAAGGGAATATTTCAGGATTCCCTGAGGAGATCATTTGTCAGCGACTCATAAGAAAATAAATTTAGAATTGTAAGACAGAAAACATTATTGCTTTTTTGAGGGCATTATCTTCCTTTCTTAAGTCTTGTTATGACAAGTTTTCTGATCTTGTGATGACAAGTGAAATGATTGGTTTTTGTTTTGGCTCGACATTGGCATGTTCGAGCTGTTTTTATAGGTCGTTTTTGCAGAACTTGTACCCAGGCACAGCCATCGAGGCAAAATATGACGCAGGAAAATATTGCAGTTTATCCCCCTGATTTGACTCTGATTGAGTGTCCTGAGCCCACTCAGGAATCAAATGATGTGGAAGTGATCCACTTAGATGATTATCGCCAGACGGGTTTGCCTGCCGCCGCGTATACCAGTGCCCACTATTTGCAGCGAGAGCGCGAGACTGTGTTCAGTCACTATTGGGTCTTTGTGGGGTTGGCTTCAGATGTGCCTAATCCTGGGGATGTGCTGCCTGCGGAAGTGGCAGGGATGCCGATCGCCTTGGTGCGCGATCGCGCGGGCACGCTCCGTGCCTTTCACAACATTTGTAGCCATCGGGGCTTGCAGTTGGTGAATGCCCCATGCAATGTGCAGGGCAATCTTCGCTGTCCGTATCACTCTTGGACTTACAAGCTAGATGGCCAATTGAAAAGCACCCCCCACTTTGGGGGTTACTACCAGGACAGTTACGACGGCTTTGACCGCACGGCCAAAGGGCTCAAGCCGATTCGCTGTGAGCAATGGCTCGATTTAGTATTTGTGAATATTGCGGGGGATGCGCCTCCGCTGGAGGAATATTTGCAGCCGGTGATCGAGCGCTGGGCCACCTATGACCTCCAGCAGTTACGCCGCGAGCCTCGCGAGGTCGGTCTGACCTGCAAAGCCAATTGGAAGCTCGCGATCGAAAACTTTTCTGAAAGCTATCACCTGACCTGGGTGCATCCAGCGCTGAACAGTTGCTCACGCATGGAAGATCATTTTCGCTTTGAGGTGGGCGACATCCATGTGGGTCAGGGCAGTCTGCTATACAAGAGCGGCGTGATCGAGGGGCGATCGCTCCCCACCTTCGCCAACTTAGAAGCACACCATAAAGACACCGTCGCCGAATATGTCACCGTCTTTCCCAACCTGATGCTGGGCGTCCACCCCGACTATTTCCTGGTGTTTTCGGTGAATCCCCTCAGTCATGACACCACCCGAGAGCGCATGAGCTTTTATTTTGTCGGTGATGCGGCAATGACGCCGGAAAATCAGGCGCTGCGCCACCTGCCCATCGACCTTTGGCAAGACACCAACGACGAAGACATTGAGATGATCGAGCGCCTGCAGCAGGGTCGCTACTCCCCCCGCTTTGATGGCGGCTGTTTTTCCCCAGAGTTAGAGCAAGCGGTCTATCGCTTTCAGCAAATGGTCGCTCAGGCGATCGGCGAATAATCGCCAGCATTGATCGCACCCATCCGAAACATCCTGTAGGGGCGAGGCATGGTCGCCAATACGTTTTGGGTATGTACGATGAGCGATTCCGACCATGCCTCGCCCCTACCGATCGGGGGTGGGGTGAAGCGATATCCCCCCACTCTGCCACCCATCCTCCCTCCTACCCACCCATACCCCGGAGACTGCCATGAAATCCCACGCCACCCTCGTCGTTATCGGTGCTGGCATCGTTGGCTGTAGCACCACCTACCACCTCGCCAAACAAGGCTGGAAAAATATCGTCGTCGTCGAACAAGGCCCTCTCTTTGCCACGGGCGGCTCTACCTCCCACGCCCCTGGTCTGGTCTTCCAAACCAACGCCTCCAAGACCATGACCAAGCTGGCCCAGTACACCGTCGAACTGTACAGCCAACTCAGCACCGATGAAGGCCCTGCCTTTTATCCCGTCGGTGGCATCGAAGTCGCCTACACCGAAGAGCGCATGGCAGAACTCAAGCGGAAGCTAGGCTGGGCCAAAGCCTGGGGCGTTGACGACGCGATGCTGCTCACGCCGGAGGAAGTCAAAGCCAAGGTTCCCCTGATCGACGCCACCAAAATCCTCGGGGCCTACTACGTGCCCTCTGACGGCATTGCCAAAGCCCTGCGCGCCTCTGAAGCCCTAGCCAATGATGCGATCGCAGCAGGCGCAGCGGACTTTTACGGCAACACCACGGTGATAGATATTGAGGTGGTTAATGGACAGGTCAAGGCTGTCGTCACCGACCAAGGCCGCATCGAAACCGACAAAGTGCTGGTCTGTGCGGGCATTTGGGGACCACGCATTGGCCGCATGGTGGGTGAAGTCATCCCCCTCACTCCGGTGCAGCACCAGTATGTCAAAACCGCGCCGATTCCTGAACTGGCGGGGGAAACCGAGGAAGTCAACTTCCCCATGGTGCGTCATCAGGATCACGCCATTTACTTCCGCCAGCATGGTGATTGCTGGGGCATCGGCTCCTACCAACACGAACCGCTGTTGGTCGATCCAGACAACATTCTGCCCTACGCCGAAGCGCCTGTCATGCCCTCAGTCAACCCCTTTACTGAAGAGCACTTCGGCCCGGCTTGGGAGTCCACCACCGAACTCTTCCCCGCCCTTAAGGGGGCTGAACTGACCTACAAAATCAACGGTATGTTCTCCTTCACGCCGGACAGCGGTTCCGTCATTGGGGAATCTACCCAAGCGAAAGGCTTTTGGGTCGCGGAGGCGGTGTGGGTCACCCACGGGGGCGGCGTGGGCAAAATCGTCGCGGAACTCATGACCACGGGCGTGCCCAGCCTCGACATTCACGAGATGGATATTCACCGCTTCCCCGAAGTATGCAAGAGTAGCGACTTCATCACCCGCGCCGGAGCCCAGCAGTACGACGAGGTCTACGACATCATTCACCCGCTGGATCAGCAACTCCACTCGCGGGAATTACGGGTCAGCCCGTTTCACCCCCGTTTGCAGGAACTCGGTGCCCAGTTCATCTTTAGTGCCGGGTGGGAGCGACCTCAGTGGTTCAAGTCCAACATTGCCTTGCTGGAAGCGTACGACGTGCCGCCGCGCCATGGCTGGGAAGCGAAGCACTGGTCGCCCATTCAAGGCGCTGAGCATTTAGCAACGCGGGAAAAGGTGGCAATGTACGACCTCACGCCCTTCGCCAAATTTGAAGTGACGGGGCCGGGGGTCGTAGCTTATCTGCAATCCCTCTGCGCCAACGATGTCGATAAGCCCATCGGCAAAGTCATCTACACCGCCATGCTGGACGAGAACGGCGGCATCATGTGTGACCTGACGGTGAGCCGTCTGGGCGAGGAGAAATACTGGGTCGTCACGGGCGGTTCCGTTCACGGGCATGACCTGGCGTGGATGCAGGCGCATTTGCCTACCGACGGTTCAGTGCGCATCATCGATGTGTCGTCGAGCTACTGCTGTGTGGGCCTTTGGGGGCCAAAAGCGCCAGCAGTGTTGCAAGCGGTGACGCAAACGGACGTGTCGAAGCCGCAGTTCAAGTTCTTCACCAACCAGCAGCTCCGCATCGGCAACATTCCGGTGCTGGCCTCGCGGGTGTCCTACGTTGGTGAAGAAGGCTGGGAAATTTATGCGCCAACGGAGTGTGGGCTGAAGCTGTGGGATACCCTCTGGGCCGCCGGGCAGGAGCACGGCATCATTGCGGCGGGGCTGGCCGCCTTCGAAACGCTGCGATTGGAGAAGGGGTTCCTGTTGTGGGGCACCGACATCCACACCGAGTACGACCCTTACGAAGCGGGATTGGGTTTTGCGGTGAAACCGAACAAGGGGGATTTCATCGGGAAAGAAGCCTTGCTGCAACGGAAGGAATACGCCAGCCGCAAGCTGTGCTTCCTGACGCTAGATGATCCGACAGCGGTGGTGATGGGCAAGGAGCCCGCGATCGCCGATGGCAAGGTGCTGGGCTATGCCAACAGCGCGGGCTACGGCTACAGTTTGGGGCGCTGTGTGGTGTACGCCTATTTGCCGTTGGGATATGCCCAACCCGGCACAAAGGTTTCGGTGGAGTATTTCGGTCAATCTTTCGCCGCCACGGTGGTGGACAAGCTGTTGTAAGCACCGAGAGGGGACGCACCCTTTTGAAGGGTGCGTCCCCCTGGGCTGGATTGTGCTGCACTCGATTTTGTGGGGTATTGCAGATGCCGGTGATCGGACTTGAGCTACTGTTTGTGCTGCTATGGAGTTCTGGCTTCATTGGCGCCAAGTATGGGTTGCCCTATGCGGGGCCATTCACGCTGTTATTGATTCGATATGCCATTGTGGCGGGATTGTTGGGCTGCTGGTTGTGTATACGCGGCGATTTTCAATTTGCTAGTCGGGCGGCGATCGCTCGCGCCGCCCTGATTGGCGTCCTCGCCCATGCTGTGTGGCTGAGTGCTGCGCTAGGGGGCATTGCATTGGGTGTTTCTCCGTGGATTGTGGCGCTGATTACGGCGCTACAGCCGATGTTGACCAGCGTATTATCCGGCCCAGTGTTGGGAGAAAAGATTTTGCCCGTGCAGTGGTGGGGTACCTGTATTGGACTTGTTGGCGTGGTAATGGTCGTGATTACCAAACTAGAGGGTAGTGCTGGCGTATCGCCCTGGGGGTATGTATTGCCCTTTGTAGCGGCGGCCAGTATGACCGTATCGACGCTGTATCAACGCCATCTCAACGGTAACCAAGCCGTGCGGTTACGGATTGTCAATAGTTTATTTGTGCAAGCGACGACCAGTGTGATCTTCCTCTTGCCCCTGGCCGTGCTGATTGAAGACGTGCAGGTGCAGTGGACGGGGCAGTTCATGTTTGCGTTAGCGTGGCTGGTCATCATGTTGTCGATTGGCTCCTATGGGCTGCTGCTAAAACTGCTGGAGCATCGCACCGCTGCCCGTGTCGCGAGCCTGATGTATCTGACTCCGCCGACCACACTGGTACTCGGCTCACTACTCTTTGGCGACAGCATTACGTGGATTGACGGGTTGGGTTTGGTCATTGCCGCGATCGGGGTGTCGCTGGTGTATCAAAGCACGATCAATCTTAAGCGGCGGAATCCCAGGGCTGACCCCAAACGTTATCTCAGCATGAAGCCGTAGGCAGGAAGTTTTGAGTTCATAGTTTTGACTTTTGAATGGCTGCTCAACTCAAAGCTCAGAATTTATGACTTGGATGTATTGCAGTCCCAGATGTGAGCAATCGCTATGCAGTTTTCGATGGAAGTGACGCCGAAAGTCGATGTCTCGGCCTTGCCGCAGCAGGTACGGGAGGTCTCGATCACCTATCTACCAGGAGTGGACTGTCGGGAAGTGGTGGCGCAGGCGGTGCGGTTGAGACAGTTGGGATATGAGCCGATCGCTCACGTTCCGGCTCGCAGTATGCGCGATCGCCCCCACCTCACCCACTATCTAACGGCTCTCAAAACCGAAGCGGATATTCGTCAAGTGCTGCTGATCGGCGGTAGTCCCGATCGCCCCCTCGGTCCCTTCACCTCAACGTTGGATCTGCTGGAAACCGGACTGTTTGGGGGTCTGCGGGTCGGTGTGGCCGGACACCCGGAGGGAATGCCCGTGCTGAATGAACGGGAGTGCGATCGCCTGCTCGCTCTAAAAAATCAGTACGCCCGCGATACCGGCACCGAGATGTTTGTCATGACCCAATGGTCTTTGGATATGCCAACCATTCATCGCTGGCTCGATCGCATTGAAGCCTTCAACACCCTACCGATTTACCTCGGTATTCCTGGCCCCACCACCCCCGCGACGTTACTGAAGTTTGCACAACTCTGCGGCGTCAAAACCAGTTTGCTAGGGTTACGAAATCAGTCGGGTCGCCTCGGCAAACTGCTCACCGTGCAACCGCCGGATTATCTAGTAGACGGCCTGGCGGGACGCATCGACCATTTCCACATTTATACGTTTGGCGGGGTGAAACGCACTCGCGATTGGCTCACCGCCCGCCCATCCGACATCGCCATTCCCGCGTGATCTGTCGAATGTTCCGTAACATCCTGTACGGGCGAGGCATTTTGGTTGTCATGTCTTGGATTGGCCAACCATGTGATTCACAAAATGCCTCGCCCCTACCGACCCCATCCCCCAACCATCCTGTACGGGCGCACGGCCGTGCGCCGCTGCCCACCATGTCCACCAGCGTTTTCGACATCTTCAAAATCGGCATCGGCCCCTCCAGCTCCCACACCGTCGGCCCCATGAAGGCAGCGCAGCAATTTGCCCAAGGACTGGCCGCTGATGGACTGCTGCATCAGGTGCGGCGCATCCAGATCGACCTGCACGGCTCACTAGGGGCCACAGGCCGGGGACACGGCAGCGATCGCGCCGTTCTGCTAGGGCTCGAAGGCGAATCGCCCGAATCCGTCAACACCGACATGGTGGAGGGGTATCTGTACCGGGTGCGCGAGACAGGTTCACTCTGGCTGCTGCGCCAAAATGCGGTGCCGTTTAACGATAAAACCGACCTCAATTTTCACTGGAAGCCGTTGCCCTTTCACCCTAACGGCATGGTGTTCACCGTCTTCGACAGTTTGGGAGCGATGTTGCGATCTCGCACCTACTATTCCATCGGCGGCGGTTTCGTGGTGGATGAAAATGCCGCCAGCATCGATCGCCTGCTGCTGCACCGATCGCCCGTCCCCTATCCCTTCACCACGGCGGCCCAACTGCTGGACTACTGCCAGCAAGACAACATCGCCATCAGCGAATTGATGCTGCAAAACGAATTGGTGTGGCGATCGGAAGCCGACATTCGGGCGGAATTGTTGAGGATCTGGCGCGTCATGCAGGATTGCGTCTCGCGGGGCTGCCACACCGAGGGCACCCTGCCCGGCGGCTTGAAGGTGAAGCGGCGAGCGGCTGATTTGTATCGCCATTTGAAAGAGCGATCGGACTTCTCCCTCGCCGATCCCCTCACCATCATGGACTGGGTGAATGTGTACGCCATGGCCGTGAATGAGGAGAATGCGGCGGGCGGACGCATCGTGACGGCTCCCACTAACGGGGCGGCAGGCATCATTCCGGCGGTGCTGCACTACTACCATCGCTTTTGCCACAGCGCTTGTGAGGATGGCATTGTGCGGTTTTTGCTGACGGCGGGGGCGATCGCGATTCTCTACAAAGAAAATGCTTCCATCTCTGGCGCGGATGTGGGCTGTCAGGGTGAGGTGGGCGTCGCTTGCTCTATGGCAGCCGGAGCCCTGGCGGAAGTCCTCGGCGGCACCCCGGCCCAAGTCGAGAACGCCGCCGAAATCGGCATGGAGCACAACCTTGGCCTGACCTGCGATCCGGTCGGCGGCTTAGTCCAGGTGCCCTGCATTGAGCGCAATGCTATGGCCTCCATCAAAGCGATCAACGCGGCCCGCATGGCGCTGAAAGGCAACGGTGAGCACTGCGTCCACCTCGACAAAGTGATCAAAACCATGCGCGACACCGGCCGCGACATGCACGAAAAGTATAAGGAAACCTCACGCGGCGGCCTTGCCCTCAACGTCGCCACAGTCAATGTGATCGAGTGTTAGTCCTCCCTCTAAAATGACACCCCAATGAAGAGAGGAATCGTCGCGGTTTTAGCCTAAACCGGAGCAGAAGAGGTCGTTGTGGCTGCGTCGGGCTCGTGCCAACGGCAGTTGTCGGGCTTTAGCGTGATCAGATCTTCAATATTGCGCTGCATCGTGTCGCAAATGCTATCGAGGGGCAGGTCATTAGGATCGTGTCCGAAGGGATTTTCGATTTCAATGCCGATTTGTTCAATGCCAAAGACGGCAAAGCTAATGATGCCAACCGCGATCGCGGTCCACCATTCCAGCACACTCACCATTTGAAAGGGCAAGGCCAAACAATACAGCAGCAATAACTGCTTCAGGTGAATGACATAGGCCAGCGGAATCGGCGTCTTCAAAATCCGTTCGCATCCCCCCAACACATCCACTAAGGTATCGACTTGATGATGCAAAGTCGTTAATTGGTAGGCATTCAGCCGCCCCTGATTAAACGATGCTTGCAAATAGTCCGCAATCCAGAAGGCAATCTCCAAGGGCGGGTGCTGCATGGTTTGCAACTTGGCAAATTCCTCTGTACTGACCACTGCGGCAAATTTCTCATCCAACGGCTCACAGCGGAGATGATGCTTCATAGCTCTCGCAAATGCTACCAGCAGATGTAAATGATGGACCTTAGCATCACAGTCACTGGCCGTATTTTCTTGCACTGCCACCCAAATCTGCCGGGCCAAATTGCGATTGGTATTGACGAGTTGGCCCCACAGTTTGCGCCCTTCCCAAAAGCGCTCATAGGCCGTATTGGTGCGAAACACCAAGAGCAAACCCAACACAATGCTGGGCACAATGTTGCCCAAACTGCTAAACGAAACCGAGAAACCGGCTTGATAGAGGTAGGTGATGAATAGCCCAAAGCCTGCACAGATCAGCGATCGCGGCAGCACTGCGGGCACCACCGACCCCCGCCAACGAAACAACACCCGAAACCAGGGGCGATGTTTGAACAAGCTCAAGCTAGGGGTAGGCAAGGGCGATCGCAACCGTCATCTCCTCAATATTTCTAACACCATTATCGTTAGAGCACAGTCAAGAGTCAGACTAACAGTTAACTCAAATTCGTCTCACTTCACAGCCTTACAATATGCGGCTGGGTTCAAAGACTGCTCAAACTGAAATCTGACAGCAAGACCTTGAGATATCGGCGATAATCTCTCACCCTCTGTTGATGGTCTCGCTGGCTGTCAGCTGGCTGATCAACGGGTGGATTTTCTGCCTCGTTCAAAACCCTGAACGCAATATTGATGGCATTGATACGAATCAGATTCAGATCGCCAGCCTCCAGCAACATTCGATTTAAGGTATGCCGACTTTGATAAAGCTGGATCTGCTGCTGAAATTTTCGCACCCCCGCTTCGGTCAGCCTGGCACACATCATCAAGTGTTGAATCGCACCGATTTCAGCGTGACTATGCTGGTCATCTTGCGCCATCACCTGCCTTGCCACGGCATTCGGATCTTCCAGATTCGTCATCCAGCAAATACCTCACCAGGAAAACCTAGACTTCCCAATCCAGAGCAGATCAGCTTGAGGTGTGATTGAGTCAACGCTGAGACACCTGCCAAGCATAGGCTAAACATAAAAAAGGGGCATTGCTGCCCCTTTCACTCATCAGAACTACTTGACCCAGATCACGTTAGTAGCGATAGCTGCTCGCACCGGGCTTATGCACGATAAAGCTGGTGATTTGACACTGCTTCACGTTGTCGAAGCCGACGACGCGAATGTAGCAGTCGGGGTACTCAGAGCGGCAAGCTTGCACTTCGCTCAAGACCTCTTGAGTGCTGGAAGCGTTGAACATCGGCAGCTTCCACATGGTCCAGTAATAAACCTCAGGATCAGAGGTCTCGTTGAACTCAACCGCAGGGAAATAGCCCATCTTGAGGATGTAGGCAATCTGACGCTCGATCTGAGCATCAGTCAAAGGTGGCAAGTAAGAAAGGGTTTCGTAACGACGCTCTTTAGGCAGAGTTTTCATGATTTTCCGTTGGGTTAACTAATTAACAATCGGCTTAGCGCCGGAAGCATGTGCACTTGATTAGTGACCATGCACAAGTCTGATTTGGATGACGGCGCACTATTCAGAAGTCGTTTCAGGGTCAGCTGCCGATTCTTGAGGCAGATCAACTTCCTCATCGGCTGCGTGCTGCACCGAACCAAGCTGAGTAATGCGCTCTAAATGCTGACGACGGTATTCCATATTGGCTTGCTGAATGCCAGTCAAAACCATTTCCGGCAAGAACTCGCAGATCTCTTCGGCAATTGCTTGCCGCACGGTCATGATTCGGATGGCAAATTCCGGCCTTTCCTGCAAGAGGTCACGCAGATAAGCTTCCCCATCTTGCAATGCCTCTTTGGTGGAAAACGAGTTGAGCCAATAGGCGTGGGCTGGGTTGGTTTCCCTCAGCTGATTCAGTACTGTTTTCACAGCTTGAAACGTCAGATAGCTAGTGAGCACCTGGGCGGCGTCTTTAGCTGACTTCTTGAGGTCCATCAGAGGTTTCCGAACGGTTGACATCAACCCCACCACTGGGCGGTTAGTAGCCCTGAATCTAAGCTCGAAACTTCTTTCGTTTCGGTAGCTGATGCAGCAATCTCACAGTTTTCTGCGAATTTGCTGCCCTCGATTCAGGTGACTAACGCGCCCTTACCTGTCGCCACGGCACCGAAGTACCGCTCAGCGAGTTTAGAGAGTGTCAACGGTGTCGAACTCAAACTTGATTTCCTTCCACAGTTCGCAGGCAGCAGCCAGTTCGGGAGACCACTTACAAGCTTCGCGGATGATGTCGCCACCTTCGCGAGCCAAGTTGCGGCCTTCGTTACGAGCCTGGACACAAGCTTCCAGTGCCACACGGTTGGCGGTTGCACCGGGGGCGTTACCCCAGGGGTGACCCAAGGTACCCCCACCAAACTGAAGGACGGAGTCGTCGCCGAAGATTTCCACCAGGGCAGGCATGTGCCAAACGTGAATACCACCGGAGGCCACAGCCATCACGCCACCCATGGACGCCCAATCTTGGGTGAAGTAAACGCCGCGAGACTTGTCTTGCTCAACGTAGTTTTCGCGGAGCAGGTCAACGAAGCCCAGAGTACCCGCGCGATCGCCTTCCAACTTACCCACAACGGTACCAGTGTGGATGTGGTCACCACCAGACATCCGCAAGCACTTAGCCAAGACACGGAAGTGGATACCGTGGTTCTTTTGACGGTCGATGACCGCGTGCATGGCACGGTGAATGTGCAGCAACATGCCATTGTCGCGACACCAGTGAGCCAACGTAGTGTTAGCGGTGAAACCACCCGTCAAGAAGTCATGCATGACGATGGGCATTTCGAGTTCTTTCGCGTACTCGGCCCGCTTCAGCATTTCTTCGCAGGTGCCAGCGGTCACGTTCAAATAGTGACCTTTGATTTCGCCGGTTTCTGCTTGGGACTTGTGGATGGCATCAGCCACAAACAGGAAGCGATCGCGCCAGCGCTGGAAGGGCTGAGAGTTGATGTTTTCGTCGTCTTTGGTGAAGTCGAGACCACCCCGGAGACATTCGTAAACGGCCCGACCATAGTTCTTGGCCGACAGACCCAACTTGGGCTTAATAGTACAGCCAAGCAGCGGACGACCATACTTGTTCAAGCGATCGCGCTCAACCTGAATGCCGTGGGGCGGACCCTGGAAGGTCTTCAAGTAAGCGACGGGAATGCGCAAGTCTTCTAGACGCAGTGCCCGCAGCGCTTTAAAACCAAACACGTTACCCACCAAGGAGGTCAGCAAGTTGGTGACGGAACCTTCCTCAAACAGATCGAGAGGATAGGCCACGTAGCAAATATATTGATTATCTTCGCCGGGAACGGGCTCGATGTCGTAGCAACGGCCCTTGTAGCGATCCATATCGGTCAGCAAGTCCGTCCACACGGTCGTCCAGGTACCGGTGGAAGATTCTGCGGCAACCGCTGCGGCGCATTCTTCGGGGGGTACACCCGGCTGCGGCGTCATCCGGAACGCGGCCAAGATGTCCGTATCTTTGGGGGTGTAATCGGGGGTGTAATAAGTCAGCTTATAGTCCTTAACCCCGGCGCTATAACCAGCTTTTGACTGAGTCGTCGTCTGTGAGTAAGACATATCTCCCTTCCTGTGAGGTTCGTAAAGACACCACGCAATCCCTCGCTGCAAAACAACGGGGACGCCTCAATAAGCTGCAATGGGTTGAAGATGCAAATCTTGCTCCAAGGCAGGTGGCAGTTGGTAATTAGCACTCCAGCGGCCCAGCGGCAAACTTGCCTCAGTCGGGTTCCAGTACTGGATTTCGGGAGTCCTGCAATTCCCTATGCTTTTTAGAATACTATCAGCGTTCCGATAAGCCTGATTTTGGAAGATCTGTATATATTCATAAATAAATATTATGGGATGCCATCACACAATCTTGCGTGATGTCTCACGATGTAAATCTCGGCTGCTTCGAAGCGATCGCAGCCATCCGCAGAGATTTTTCATTGCCCAAACAATAAACCCAGAAACCTGCGCCCATCACCTTTTCACACATTGTCTTAAGCATATGGTGAGCGGCCCATCGGGGCTCTGAGCCACCGCGTTGAATCATGGTTGGCGCAGCGCGATGCCTCTGGAAAAGAAATTCCCATCCGTAGGGTGTCATATAGCCCTTTGGGCATGGCTACGCTAAAGCGCAGCGTAATGCACCATCGCCTGGTTGTTGAGTTGCTGTCGATGGGAATGGGTGCGTTGCTAAACGCGAACGCACCCTACGGTCCGAAATTGCTGCCTTGCAATTCACCGATTCGACGTGATCTCAGGTGCCAGGTAAGAGATCGCCGAAACACCTAGTTTTCCGTGTGGAGGAAGTCAACAATAGGTCTTTGAGATCAGGCTGAAGCGCTTATCTGCTACAGCTTACAAGTCTGGATGCGAGAGAAGAGAAGGAAACCTTTACCATCCCTCCCCAACCCTCCTTCCAACAACCCTTTCACACCACACACCGTGGGACATTCTCCCGCTGAAGAGTTTTTGAGGTTAAAGGTTAAATCAGAATAGTTAAGGTAACTTCCTCCTTTTCTCCAACCGACTCGACAGCAAAATTCTCGCCAGATCTCATTTCCAGGATACTTCCCATCCAGCTTCGCACCACACGCCACATAAATCTGTTTTTGGACATTGAAGCCCCACTTGCCGTTGCTGTACTTCACCCACAACTGATCAAGCGTCTTCAAGTCCGCACAGGGAAAGTTTAATAGGTCTTTACTCTCGATCTGCCACCAACTATCTTTGCCCATTGCCTTGAGAATTTGGTCAGCGGTTTCTTGGTCAGCCGCTTTCCACTCTCCCATCTTCAGCAAGTCCTGTAATCGCAAATAGTCAACTCCCTTTTCCGATTTCAGCTCCACTGCTTGAGTCGTGGGTGTTGGCTGTTTGGCAGTCCTAACCGGAGTTGCCGGGGAAGGTGGAATTTGTTCCTCCACCACTGTCTACACGGGCAGCGATTCGGCCACCGTTGCGGTCGGGAAATATCCCCGTACCGTGTCAAAAAAGCGAGCAGGTGGTAATTGACCGCCGAGCACATCCACCGACTGAATCGCCGCCACCGATAGCCAGCGTCGCCCTTCTAGCAATAACGGAAAAATCGGCTTTTTCAGTTCTAGGGCGAGGCTCAGCTCACATTGCACCCAGTGGGAGTCTTCCGATCGCGGCGACATCACCACTACAAATACCGCGCACTGCTCCAAGTGATCCTGAATCACTCTCGGCCAAGTGGTGCCGTAGTCGATGCGGTCATCAATCCACACAGGCAAGCGGTGCGACTGTAGCGCTTGCACCAATGTGCTCACATAGGCTTGGTCTTGCCGGCTGTAACTGATGAAAATAAAACTCATGCCGTCGTTACTCTACCCGATACCGCTTTTCGTCTCATGCCATGTTTTCAGCAAGGAGTTGGGCATAGAGCGGTTTGTCTTTGGCGAGCTGGCTAACATTGAGCACCGAAAAGCCGAGAATGTTGCCCTGCGAGTCAACCCGTTCCATGATGGCGTCGTTATCGGTTTCGCGCATGAACCCTGGGGCATCAGAAAATAGAACTTCCAAGAAGTCTGCTTCCGCATCAAACCAAATTTTTACGGATTGGGCCATACTTGCGTTCCTGGTTTGAGTTTGTCAGTGAGGTAAGCGGTGATGACAAAGGCGTCCGCTGCCAGATATTTCACGACGACGCAGAGCCACTTGTCGCCCACTAAAGTCGCCCGTTGATAAAGATAGTAAAGGGAGACGGTCATGTCCGTGCGAGATTGTCTCACCACCTCTGGATGCCTCAGCACTGTGGGAATAGCTGCCTCCATGTTAACCATTTCAGGATGCTGGAGAATATGTGCCAACCTTTCATCTGTCAGCCGGATTGGGCGGCCTTGATAATCAGCAAAGCGCTTCATAATCACAAAATCCTGGCATCAGCAGTTCTCCCGAATTTCGGGCATTTTAACCGACCGACCCCTGCCACGGATGGCTTTGTGCCAGTCGCGGGTAGCGGACAATATTGCTTGCCATTTGCTCAGCCACATTCAAGATTGAGTTTGACGAGTTGCTAGCGATTTAACTGTTTCACGGCATCTCTGTTGCAGTTTAGAGAAATCGACCCCTTGAAGCTGGTGATGAGGTTGCGATGCTAAAGCCTGAAAATATTCCCATGCTGTTAGTGGGCCTGCGGTTTGCGATCGCGCCTCTACTGCTCCTCGACGCCTTCGATCATCACACCGGCATAGCGTTTGTGGTGGGGTATGTCATTGCGGTGTTGTCCGATATTTTTGACGGCATCATTGCCCGCAGATTAGGCGTCAGCACCGAGCGGCTGCGCATTGCAGATAGCTGGGCCGATATTAGTTTGTATGTGTGTATTGCGTTCAGTGTTTGGTTGGTGTTTCCGCAAACGTTGAGCACGTTTCAAATGCCGCTGTTAGTCGCCGTGGCGGCTCAGCTCAGTTTATTTGCTATCAACTTGATCAAGTTTCAAAAGTTGCCCAGTTTGCATACCTATACGGCCAAAATCTGGGGGTTGACGCTGCTGGTCGCCACCGTTGGCCTGTTTGGGTTTGGCAATGATCAACTGGTGTGGTTAGCGATCGCCCTGTGTTTGATCAACAGCGTTGAAGAGATTTTGATGACGTTGATTTTGCCGGAGTGGCAGTGTGATGTGCTGAGCTTGGCGGCGGCCATCCAGATCCGCCAAACCTGGCGATCGCCCTAAATCGCCACCGCTCGCTTTTGTCCCATAACACCGGCATCACAAAACATTGTTGCGCAGTGCCGTCATCCCAGTGGTGCAGTTTCTATCATTGATTCATCGTCCTGGAACCTGCCTATGACCCGCGATCGCATTATCAGCATGAGTATCAGTCTGCTGTTGAGTAGTAGCCTGCTGGCCGCCTGTGGCGGGGGCGACTCGACGCCAGCAGAGTCCCCGACTGAGCCGGAAGCACCCACTACGGAAACCGTGGACCCCCCCGAAACCGAGTCGTCAACCGAGGCTCCTGAGAACGCGACATCCTCCGGGGCGGCGGGTACGGCCATTAGTCCGCCCCAGGCCGCCACATTAATCGCGCAACAAACCGAGGCGCAAATCAACTTGCGATCGCAACCCACCACCCAATCCAGTTCTCCGGGCTATGGGTTGGTGGGCGATGCGGTGCAGTTGCTGCGGGCGGCGCCGGGCGAGGGCGACTTGACCTGGTATTACGTCAAATTTGATGAGTCCGGGGCCGAAGGCTGGATTCGTGGCGACTTTATCAGTACTGGTGGCGACACCGCTGGCTCGAACCTTGGCGAGCATGTCGATGCCTTTACTACCGACGAACTGTTTGCCATGGGCAGTGGCGGCTGTGGCATGACCCTATGGCCCGCCGACCAGCCCGGCAGTTTTATCTTTTTCAACGGGTTGCCGAGTGAGTCGATGTGGATGAAGCTGGACGGCACCATGACGGAATTTCGCCGCACCGCCGCGTCGGGACCGGAATTTTACGGTCAATCGGCCACCCAAAGCTTTGTCAGTAACGACGGCCAGTTCGAGGTGGATGTGACCGCTAGCGTCGGGTCAGAAAAAGGGTACGAATCGGTCAACATTCAACAGGGACAACTCATTTTGGAAGGGGTGCCCGGTGGCCCGGTGAATATTACCGTCGTGGGCGATGCGGGCTGTTGAGGAAGCGGTGAGATCACGGCTTAATGGGTTCATTAATTGCCCCAGTCGGGTGGCCGCAAGCATGGAGCGGTGCAGCGTTATACCGGGCTGGCAGTCTGGACACAGCAGCGATCGCGGCCAGCGGCCTTCGCTTGATACAGCGCTTGGTCAGCCGCCTCAATCAACTGGTTGGGGCTCTGACCGGCCTGGGGCAGCAGGGTTGCGACCCCTAAGCTGATGGTGACGACGCCCAACGCGGAATGCTGATGGGGCAGGGACAATGCCCGCACATGGGCCTGTAGCTTTTGTGCTAAATGCAGGGCACCTTCGGCAGTGGTGTCGGGCAACACGATGGCAAACTCTTCTCCGCCGTAGCGGGTCACCAAGTCGCTAGGCCGCTGCACCAATTGCGATAACGTTTGGGCCACTTGCTGGAGGCAATAATCGCCCGCCTGGTGACCATAGGAGTCGTTATATTGTTTGAAATGGTCAATATCACACAGGATGAGCGAAAGCGATTGGTGCGATCGCAGAGCGCGGCGCCATTCATGGGCCAAATGCTCGTCAAATTTGCGGCGATTGGGAATCTGCGTCAACCCATCGAGGTGAGCCAACTGCTCGAGGCTGGCGTTGGCGGCCTGCAACTCCTGATACATCTCGCCCTGATGAATGGCGATCGCTGCCTGCACGGCAATCTCTTTCATCAACGTAATTTCGCTCGATTGCCAGTGGCGCACCGCATCACACTGGTGAGCAATCATCAAGCCCCACAAGTCATCCTGATACAGAATGGGCAGCACTAAATTAGACTTCACCTGATACTGCTGCAACATGTGCAAATGGCAGGCATGCAACCCGACTTGGGTAATGTCGTCGATCGCCCGAACCCGGCCCTGACGATAGAGCTTCACATATTCATTGCGAAAACAAGGCTCGTCGATCCATTCCCCCAGGATGGAATAAACCGGATCACTCACCGACTCAACGGTCACCTCACCGGCCCAATGCTCATCAAACTGAAAGAGAAACAGGCGATCGCACCCCAATACCTGGCGCACCTCCGTCACCAACGTCTCGAGGATGTAACCCAGATCCAGCGATTGGCGAATCTTGTTGGCAATTTCCAGCACCAAATGCTCGCGTTCAGTTTGCTGTTGCATCAGGTCTTGAATCTGGTGATATTCCATCAGCCCTTGTTGAATGGCCTGCTCTAGGTTGGGATAAGTCGGCTCCGCCGTTAAATGAGTCACCAACGAGAGGGCTGCCGTCGCCTCCGCCTCAGGCTTAGGTAGCACGATTGGCGCCGAGTCCAAACCAGTACTCAGCTGACTCCGTCGCCGTTGCTGTTGCAGCCAGCCCGGCACCAGCCCCGCCATCATCGGTTTGCCAGAAAAATAGCCCTGCACAATGTGCACCCCAGCCGACTTCACAAAATCCCATTCGGCTTGGGTTTCCACGCCTTCGGCAAGGATCGTCAAATCTAACGAGGTGCCCAGGCTGACAATGACCTGATAGAGCGCAGCATCTTTAGCAGAAGACAAGATGCCCTGCAAAAATTGCTGTGCAATTTTGAACGTATCAATGGGCAAAGTTCGCAAGACGCTGAGGGAAGAATAGCCCGTACCAAAATCGTCAATGGCAATCTCAAACCCCATGGCCCGCAATTTACCCAGGGTAAACACGGCAGCCTCATAGTCATCCATCACGGTGCTTTCAGTGATTTCTAACCCCAGATCTTGGGGCCGAGCGCCAGTCTCGGCCAAAATGCGCTCAAAGTGCTGACACAAATCCGGGTCGCGCAACTGGTGGGGCGAGAGATTGACACTGATGCGACAGCTGAGGTTAGTTTGTCGCTGCCAGGCCACGACTTGGGTGCAGGCCGTGCGAAAGACCCAAAAACCAAGCTGGCGAATGAGTCCCAGATTTTCGGCCATGGGGATAAACACCGCTGGCGAGACCTGACCATGCTCAGGCGAATGCCAGCGGAGCAACCCTTCAAATCCCCAAATTTCGCCCGTCTCGACATTGACTTGCGGCTGATAATGCAGTTGCAGCTCGTGCCGCTCTAGGGCATGGCTCAGGGCCGACTCTAGGGCTAGGCGCGGGCTCAGGGTATGGCGACTCATGTCCGCGTCGTAAGTGACGCAGGCGGCAATGCCCTGTTTTTTGGCCTCATTCAAGGCCAGCTCAGTATGTTGAATGATCAGCTCGTAGGTATCGCCGTCATAGGGGGCAAAGGTGATGCCAGCATTGCCGGTGAGCTGCACCGTTTCGCCACAGACGATAAATCGGTCTTGCAGCCGTTCTAACAACCACTGGCAGTGTTGCTTAACGCTCTGGCTGTCGACCACATTGGGCAGTAGCAAGATAAAGCAGTCACCGTGCCAGCGCGACAAGATCGCATCGGTCAGCGATCGCGCTTGCAGTCCACTTTGCAACCGCTGGGCCACTTCCTTCAACAAATAGTCACCCGCCATCACCCCCAGCGCGTTGTTCACCCGCTTAAAGTGGTTGAGGTCAATCATGATAGTGGCCAGCAGTTCCCCAGTCGTGATGGCTTGATTGATCGCCAACACCAGCTGCCCGCGAAAAAAGTCGGCATTGGGCAGCTGCGTCAAGCCATCGTGAGCGGCTTGATAGTCAATTAAATGAGCGAGGTGTTGTCGCACTAATGCAATATAAAAATGATGTCCCACCTTTTGCCCAAGTTGATAATCGGCGGCTTGCCAGGGGGGCGTGGTGTGCTGATGTTCGCACCAGGCGGCAAACGATTGTCGAGGCAGCGTATTGCGGTCATCGTCGCGTTGGCGGCCCGCCCAGAGTTTTTCGAGCTGCCGTTCTTGTCGCAGCAACACGATGCTGCCTAACCAGTGTTGATGCGAGTGAATGGGGATGATTAGTAACGCGCCAACCTGGGCGATCGCTAAGGCGTTGTGAATCGTCTCATCAGCGGCGAGATCATCCCGCTCATACATTTGCGTCACGATCTGGGGCATCGTCGGGGCATCGGGCGGCACCTGATCTAACGAGCGAGGGGACGACACCTGGCCCTGCAACAAGATCTGCCAGGGCATGTAATCGACCAAAGCGGCGAGCTGCTCAGTGGCACAGCCTTGGCTATAAACGCGCGGCTGCTCTAAAACCAAGCTCGGAGCAAAATAAACGGCACTGCCATCAGCCCGAAACAGGGTCAGCATTTCGTTCAGTAGGGGAGTCAGGCGATCGACCACCGGGGGCGAGCTGGGAGTCCAGTGCGGCTGATACCCGTGAAACACGGTTTCTACCCGTTGCAAAAAAGCCTCTTCGACTTGTTGGCGCTGGGCCGCTTGCTGCAATGTTTTTTGAGCAATGCAGAGGGTGATTTCTTTGGTGATCAGTTCCAGGGTGGCGAGTTGCGTATCGGAAAATCGCTTTGATGAGCTGTGGTGAGCGACCAATAATCCCCACATGGCCTGCTTTTGCAAAATCGGCATAGTTAAGGACGTGAGCACCCCCATGTTGAGCAAATATTGCAGATGGCAAGGATCGACTGGCTCAAAGGTCTCGACGCCTGATGTGGGCTGAAGGACATGCCCGGTATGAGCGAGTAATCCCTGGCACCGAATCTTACATTTGCTGGCCACATCAATGAGCGTGCCGTGGGGTGAATGGCACAGTTCCCGCCTCGCCTCGGGAGGAATATCGGTCGCGGGAAAGTGTAGCCCCAGCAGGGAAGGCAACCGTTGCTGATCGATCGCTTCGGCCACGACCGCGCCACTCTCATCCGCTGCAAACTGATAAATCTTGATGCGATCGACCGCCAAAAAGCCCCGTACTTTAACCGCGATTTGTTGCAGCAGTGTGGGTAGATCTTTCGCCTCGTTGATCAGAACAGCAATTTCATCAACCAGGTTAGATTGCGGCGGCATGGGGGAGTGGGGAAGCATCACAATGAAGGGTCAAACAGGGTGGACGCTGACGAGTAGAGTCATATGAGCGATCGCTAGAGCGCTATAGTTCAGTCATTCAGAAAGCCCCATCACCACCGCCGCCCGCTTAGCAACATCACCCCTGTAAGAACGGATACTGGGGGAGAGTGATGACCATCGCCTCCGAGGACCAAGGTGGGATAGTACATTAGCGGCCCAACTAGAGCTTGACACATAACAGAAAAGTCTGATGAGACCCGCCTCCAGGCGAAGCGATCGCCATATCCTCAGACCTAACGACTAGCTAACTATTCGCGCATCTTTATGATTCACTAGGGCGTCCCGATAAGCATGACGCAGTAATAATCCTTGATAAATTTGCGGAGTCTCCCAACGCACCCAGTGGCATCGTCATCATAGACTTTTGTTGAAATGCGCTGTCCCCTATTCCACCCTAAATCGCGGGGCGTTGACGCTGAGCCACCGCTAATGAGTCACCCACTCACATGCGAGATAACACGGAGACTGGATGTATCCTCACACATCACGTCACGCCATGGCTACAGACCGAGGCAATCATTGCCGCTAGGGAAGTATCTGTTTAGCGGGGCTTTAGATCCCCCGCTGTCGCTGCCCCCTTGCCAAGGGGGCTCAGAATATGCCGGCTCGAAGTCCCCCTTGTTTTAGCGCAGCCATGCCCACAGGGCTTTAGGGGGATCAGTAGCAGCCTGACGCTAAACAGATACCTGGGGAATTATCGCTCGGTGCTTTTAAACTAAGCCCCCTACGGCCAGCTCTGCCAGAGTTTGTAAATATACCTAAATCTCACTGCTTCTGAGCGCCGATGCCGCACCCGTTTGAGTTGAGCCGAGTCGAAATCGTTTACTGAGGGAACCTTGAGGGATAATGCCCTTTGCCCGCACTCCTGCTCTGACACCAGGCTGGGAAGTGACTCAGTCAAGACGAGGCAATGGTCGCGGGCAAGGATAATTTTGGAAATGGCGGCGATCGCCCTTCATCCCGATGCATCGGACGACTCTGTTTAATCACCCGTATTTACCTGAGAAATCATTATGACGACTTTGCAAGCGCTCATTTTTGATGTGGATGGCACCCTAGCCGAAACCGAACGCGACGGTCATCGAGTGGCGTTTAATCAAGCCTTTGCCGCAGCGGGCTTGCCTTGGTACTGGTCAGAGGGCATTTACGGCGTGTTGTTGCAAGTGGCAGGCGGTAAAGAGCGCATCCACTTCTTTATCGACAAATATGCGCCGCCGCTGCCTAGCGATCGCGATTTGGATGACCTTATTGCCGAACTCCACCACGCGAAAACCGGTTACTACACAGCGCTACTACAGGCCGGTCAGATCTCACTGCGGCCAGGCATTAAGCGCTTAATCAATGAGGCTCGGCAACAAAATGTCCGCTTAGCGATCGCCACCACGAGCCGCCTGGAAAATGCGTTGGCGCTTTTAGAAACTGCTCTAGCGCCCGACGCCCCCAGCTGGTTTGAAGTCATTGCGGCGGGGGACATTGTGCCCCGCAAAAAACCAGCCGCTGATATTTATCATTACGTGCTGGATAAGATGGCCCTTGACGCTCAGAACTGTCTCGTCATTGAAGACACCGAACACGGTCTCACCGCCGCTCAGGGAGCTGGCCTCACCACGGTGATTACAGTGAACGAATACACTAAGCGCCAAAATTTTGCCGCCGCCGCCCTCGTGCTCAATCATTTGGGCAAGCCCGACCAACCTTGCGAGAGTCTCTGGGGACACTTTCTCACGCAGCCTTATTTCGATTTATCGGTGGCGCGATCGCTCGTCTCTATGACTGAGCCTGCTAACGCTAGCTGCGTGGTCAAACGGCTACGAGAGGGCGACTAAGCTGTTGGGGGTGCGATCGCTAAAGTGCAGCTCCGGATCGGGAAATAACTGAGCAATTGTGCGCCGCACGATAAAAGATAAATGCCCGCCATGTTGTCGCGTCAGTTCAGAACAAGGCCAACCTTCATTAGGAAAAATGAGCTGACTCGGCGAGACATGCCACTCTGTCGCTGACCACCGCTGTAGATAAAACAAATCGCCTTTATAAACCAATGGCGCATACTGAAAGCGCACATATGAACGATGCTGCCGCCGCGCCCAATGCCGCAGTAAATTACAGCCTTCTTGTTGTAAAACCATCTTGATTTGGGTCGGCACCAATTCCCACATCATGGGGCTCGGTTTGCCAGGGCCAGGCAAACATCCCGAACATCGAATTCCCTGCGAAATTGCCATGAGAATTGTCTCCGTGAGCAACAAATTTGAACGATCGCTATACCACTCGTTCAGGACGCATCCTAAAATCGCTAATTCATCCAGGGGCTAGGGCAGACACCGTGCCTGCAAGCCGCAGTGGTCTATAGCAGTCCGCAGCATGGGGATGTACGGAGCGATCTACGCGGCGCTGTAGCACCCGAAAATTGAGCAGTATTTCCCGCAAACGCTTATCAGACGTTATTTTCATTGTCGGGGATCGCCCGAACCACCTTGCCGAGCGCCCCCTAAAGCTGTAATGGGTTTTCACATTTTTGCAAAGTAAGCTATCGGATTTTGAAGTTGTATGTGTTGAGGCCAGGTAGGGCGATCGCGGTCACTTCGTCGCTATATTCTGCGCCAGCGCCACGTTATCTTCAGTGGGGGCTAGATAAATTGAGTCAGACTAATTTATGAACTAACGCTACAGATATTCAAGTTTGCCAACATACTCTCCGTGGCTTCTTTTACTTTTTGCAAAATAGGAAGTAAGTCAGTAAATAGCCTCAAGACAAATCTCCTCAGCACTGCCATTTCGCCTATATTATTTCTGCCATTTTTCGGAGTTTTGTCCTACGGCGGGTCGCTACAGTCCCTCTCTGCACTGCCCATCAAGCCGCTGCCTAGATATTGATCATCGTTCATGATGCTTGATTTATGCAGACCCAGCTTATGGCTGATTTAGCGACGCCGATTTACTGAGAATTGCCTGAACAATATCTCAAAAGGAGTTGGGGATGAATACCTTTACTCGACGGCAAACAGAACTCGATCTGTTTAGTCTATGGGAAAGATTTTGCCAGTGGGTGACCAGCACCAATAACCGCATTTATATTGGCTGGTTTGGCATCCTGATGATTCCCACCATTTGTGCCGCTAGTGTATGTTTTGTGTTGGCTTTTATTGCGGCTCCAGCGGTTGATGTCGACGGCATTCGCGAGCCAGTGATGGGCGCGTTGACCGATGGCAATAGCTTAATTTCCGCCGCAGTGGTACCCACTTCTGCCGCGATCGGCCTGCATTTTTATCCGGTCTGGCAGGCCAGTTCCCTGGCGGAATGGTTCTACAACGGTGGCCCCTACCAGCTCATCGTGTTTCACTTTTTGATTGGCGTCTGGGCCTATCTGGGGCGGCAGTGGGAACTGAGCTATCGTCTGGGGCTCAGACCGTGGATTGCGATCGCGTTTTCGGCTCCGGTGACTGCGGCCACCGCCGTGCTTTTGGTGTATCCCATCGGGCAGGGCAGCTTTTCTGAAGGGTTGCCTCTGGGCATTGCCGGCACCTTCAATTTCATGCTGTCCTTCCAGGCCGAGCACAATATTTTGATGCACCCATTCCACATGCTAGGGGTGACTGGGATCTTTGGAGGCGCGCTGCTCAGCGCTCTCCACGGTTCCCTCGTGACATCAAGTTTGCTGCGCGAGACCAGTGAATCAGAATCGCTCGATGCCGGTTATAAATTTGGGCAACAAGAGCCCACGTACAACTATCTCGCCAGCCACTACGGTTATTTAGGGCGGGTGTTGATTCCCACGACTGCGAGTGCAAATCATCGGTCGTTCCACTTTTTGATGGCGGCCTTGCCCACTCTGGGCATCTGGTTTGCCGCCCTGGGCGTCAGCACGATGGCGTTCAATCTCAACGGTTTCAACTTTCAGCATTCCATTTTGGACGCCCAAGGCCGCGTTATTGCGACCAATGCCGACATTATCAATCGCGCTGATTTAGGGATTCAGGCGATGCACTCGCCGAATGCTCACCACTTCCCGCTGTTACTCGCCAGTGGTGATGCGGTGCCCGTGCCAGAAATTCATTAAGGGCGATCGCTGATCAGATATTTCAGCGCAGTCCTTCACCAGTTTGCCTCCGAATAGGTGTGTTATCTCCCGTCCCTGGGCAACCGGGGCGGGAGTTTTTTGGGCGGACTATACCAATCCGTCCATGGCACTGTCGCGACACCCCCAACGATCAAACGGGGCGTTCTCTGGGGTGTTAGGGACCGGGTGCCTATTCGCCTCAGCCGCCAAACCGCAATCATCAATCAAGGCACCCGGTCCCTGGTAGGGCCTATTCTTGGAGCAAGTCTCTGAACCCCATCTCTTCAAAACCCCTCTCCCAAGCTTGGGACCAGAACCGACGCTGGTTTCCTTAGACCACTCCTCAGCCAATCGTTTGAGCCGACCGAGAACCGCTGCCTCTACAACATCGATTCATACTTCGTTACCTCATGACGGCAACGCTCAAGGTCGCCGTCATGGACTCGCTGCCAGATTTTGAACTAGGCAATTCAGCAACAGCGCTCTCATCAGCCACTCGTTATTGCAAACTGCTTGCATTAAAGCCAGAGATTGGCTACCTTATTGTTAATGAAAGTCATTAAGGAAGACGTTGAGGATGTGGCTATAGAGAACTCTAGTCGTCCCGGAGGCCTCGGAAACTTAAGGGATTCTTGGCCCTCAGGCTGATTGGCTCCGGCTCTTGCCTAGGACTCACCTCTATTTGTTCAGAACAGTTTTCACTAATGTTGTCTGCCGCACTATCGACCTTCACCCGCTTTAAAGCCACTTAACTGTATGGAAATGACATCGCCCGACCCGACCGTAGCGCTCACCCTCGACCCGGTTGATCGCTGGATGATTTACAGCCGTTTACAGGATTTATCGGTGCCCTGTGCCTGTGACTGCGGCCAACCGCTAAGAGTTGCAGCCCTGAGTCCTACCGCTGTATTGCAAATTTGGAGCGTGGTGCGCAGTGTGACGTTGCCTCGCGAGGCCGCGATCGCTGCTCTCGAAACCTGTTGGAAAATGACGGTAACTGTATGAAAAGAACCCCTGACCTCGACCGTGTCGCCAGTGCCCAACTGCAACGTCCTCAAGGCGTCGTACTCAAGGGCCAATTTATCGACGTGCTGCGATCGCCCAAAGGCAAAATCAAAGGCGTCTGTCTGCAAACCGAGACCGCAACTTACTCAATTAAGTTGCCAAAATATCTGCGCCCAGTTTTAGTGCGTGAGTTAACCCCTGGGGACTTTGTGCAGGTCTGGGCCTATTGCGAAGCTGAGCAGTGGCGCGGCATCAACATTCTGCCCTTATCAGAGCCTGAGCGGATTGACTTGCAGGAAAACTGGCAGGCGCGTCAGTTCGTCCCGACTTCATCCCCTAACGTCGATACAGCAGCGGTTTCAGAAGCTTCAGCGATCGCACCAACTGAGCCATCGGCATCCGCGCCCAAGCCCCTATGTGTACAGGTCTGCCGCAAGGGCAAATGCTTTAAGCAGGGCGGGCGACAAATTATGCAGTCATTAGAGACCGCGATCGCTGATGACCCAAATTTGCAACACGTCTCAGTTGAAGGCGTTGGCTGCCTCAAAGCCTGCAAAAAAGGGCCGAATATCAAACTCTCTCACTCCAAAAAAGTGATCAGCGGGGTCACTCCCGATAACGCGCTCACCATAGTCACCAAATATGCCTAATGTCCCACAGCTTTGACCCCGAAAATTGGAGCCATTGGCTACTAGTTGCGGCCTATCTACTGATGAGCGCTTGGATTCTCAAAGCCGTTTACTTCAGCTAACGTGATATCCCCAGCCGCCATTTATTTAGGCATTAAAAAGCCCGCAGCCCCCTAACTGGGAGCGTACGGGACAATGGCTTCCATGACGGTGGAAAACTACCAGCTTAGCTTCAGGCTATCGGGTGTCAAGAAGTGCTCTAGGTGATAAGCCCGTTCTTCAGTTTTGAGCAGTAGCTGCTCTAACAGGTAACGAGTCGCGCGATCGCCCAAACTCTCGGCTTGTCCAGCCAAGCGACGCAACATTTGAATCACGCTCTGTTCTGCCTTCAAATCATGGTCAATCATCAGACGACAGCGATAGACATCGTCATCTTCGGGAGTAAAACAGCACAGCTCCGCCAACTTGCCAAACGACGTTGGGGGCACGCCGCCCAAGCCATGCAGACGCTCACCCACTTCATGGGCATGTTCTTGCACTTCTTCGTAGCTTTCAGAAAAGTAGTTGTGGAGCATGTAATACTCCGAACCTTCCACAACAAAGTGATGCTTTTGATATTGCATATACAGCCCCATAAAGCTGGCATATGCAATTCCCAGACCTTCCACAATGGGCTCAGTAACCGATTTTTCCAGCAAAATCGGATTGTCAGCAACCTCACTATAGGCTTGCAAATGAGTTTCGGTGATCGGCATAGTCATTCCTTCGTTATGGGCAAACAGCAGTCTTTAGAGATAAATCTGACATTAAGCTCTCAACACGCTCTTCAATCTTAACGCTACTAGCTGACCTATTTTGCTCAACCGAGAGTTAATTAAGCTCCAAAAATCTTCATTTCTTCAAAATATTTTTCTATAGCGAAAACCATTATCAATAAGCCATTTCAGGACATATCGAAAACCGCTTTCAATAGCTTAGCAATCATGACCCAATCCGATTCCTCTAACATCTCAGAAAGGCTCTATTTAGAAGACAATCCAGCCGAAGTGCTACGCATGCTCTTGAATCAGGAAGGATTTCGCATCACTGACCAGCGGCAAAAGATCTTGCAGGTCCTACGAGAAGTGCCCGAAGGCGAGCATCTGAGTGCTGAAGACGTACAAGACAAGCTGACTGCAAGCGGCGAAAAAATTGGATTTTCAACCATTTATCGAGCTCTGCATTTGTTAGTAGATCTAGGAATTTTGCGGGAATTGACCTTGTCAGAAGGCCGCAAGTATTATGAATTTTGCAATCCGCTCATGGGGGACCATCACCATTTGGTGTGTACTGAATGTGGTACGGTAACGGAATTTGAAGACAGCGCCATTCTCTCTTTAGGCAGTAAAGAAGCCTTAGACCACGGCTTTTCTCTCTTAGATTGTCAATTTACTGTCCGAGGATTGTGCTCTAAATGCGCTGGCTTGAGCTAAAGATCGGCTTATGTCGAGTCACCATTGCCAGAAAGCATGATCGTGCGTATCGAATGGGCACCATTGGCCCAGCATTCCATTTATATAGCTCTATTTATCAATTAGTTAACGAAATCAGCACCATAAACCACGCCTCACGATCTGGTCAAAAGTTGTACAGATTCAAAGTCGTGACCCTGGTCAAAAGTCAGACAGATTGATTTTGGGTCTCTAACCAATGTATTGCGTTTGACTTTCTTACCCATTTCGGTGGATTAGAAAAAATCATCAATATTTTAAGTTAATAGTCAGTAGAGCACGGTTTTAAGTAGGTAGCCTTAGGCGTTTGCTGCCCGTGAAGATCGGTTTAATATCGCATCCCTCAGTCGAGCTTTGAGTTTCGCGGCGGAGTCTTCATCGGTAGAGAGTTACGTTCATTTGGGTCGACCTGCTTAGCCATAGAATGCATCTGCTTTTGAAGCAAGAGGAGTTACATATGAACTTTCTCAAATCCAAGAAAATATTGATGTTAGGTACAGCTGTTTTGGTGGCGACTCCTGCTGTACTACTTAGCCAAAATACATTGAAAGCCAGCTCGTCTCAAGCGCCAGAGTCAATCTCACTCATGAGCACGCCTGCCGTCAGCGATCGCAAGGAAGCCGAAGCATACATTACTCCAGTTGACGGTGGGGTCGAACTGACCCTAATGAACGACAGCCCCTCTGTGATTTCTTTCATGGTGCCGGGTAATAGTCGGTTTGAAGAGATTGCTCCGAATCAGTCAGTCAGTTTTACGACTGATGATCTGCCATCCTTTATTGGGTTTCGGCAATTAGATGGCGGCTTGACTTATGCGGAAGTGTCGTCTGTCGCTGAGGACGGTATGAGTGCCACGATTTCTCTCCAACATTTGGAACCCACAGCATTTTATGAGAATCCCGACTTAGTCACGAGAAGCATTGTCGTTAGCGAAGGTGGCGGCATCTTCATCGATTAAAAGCGAATGCCAAGTCAGCACAGTTTGAATCCCAAAAGGGCGCTTCCGTCAGCGATGGAAGCGCCTTTTTTAGCTCAACAAAATAGGACTGGCGGCAGCAAGCATTGTTGCGCAATACGATAAAAATCTGATGCTGACTTTGAGCGCTCTGGGGCCAATTGGTTCCAACAAGCTGCCGCTCAAAGTCGCTGTAAGAGCGCTGTTTCGAGTTCTGCTTGCTCAGCTTCAGTGCCCGCAAAGAGCACACTCAGTTTGCCCGCTTGAATAATGCCCCAGTTAATCAAAATCACGCCCTTGTGAGTGGCCGGATCATAGGCGATATCTCGGAGATCTAGCTCGTTGAGCGATCGCAGCTGGGTCTTGTAAGTACCGCTGCTCCATTGAGGGATGTTGAGTCGCTTGGCCACCATGGTTGGGTAGGACGACCCGTTGAAGCGGGGATTGCATTCGATCGCCACATAGCGAGTGCCTGCTGCTTCGGGCACCACCGCCACGTCCACGGCAAAGATCCCCTTCATGCCGCGATCGCCCATCCACTCAGCAAACGGCGCGACTTTGTCCCAGGGTTCATGACTCGAAGGGTAGCGATTGCCCTTGTGAACACAGCCATCGAGCACCTGCTCCGACACCAGCAGCGGTTCGATCTGCCCTTCCCTCACCTGATATTGCAGATTCAAAAAGGCCGAGGCATTCACCTCTTCTTGAATTTGTAAGGGTTCTTCGGGCACGAGGGTGGCAAACGCTTGCGCCAGTTCCTCAGCATTAGCACAGCGCTGAATGCCCACCCCATGATCAGAAACAGCTGGCTTTATGAAACAGGGAAACATGATTTCGTCAGACGCTTGGGCCTCAGCCAAATTGGCAAAGCGCAAAGTTTTGGGCACAGGAATGCCAATTTCTTCTGATAGCTGAATGAAGTTGTTTTTGGAATTGACGAACTCAACAATTTCGCGGTATTTGCCGTCCCATTGGTGGAACAGCTGACGATAGGTATCGTGCTCATTAATCACATCGCCAAAAAAGTAGACGCTGATTTCGCGATCGGGGAACTGATTGATCACCTCAAAAGATGAATTCCAAATGACGTCGTGGGTGTGGGGTAAACCAATCTGGGCATAGTGATCGACAATGGCATCCCATTCACTTTGTAAAGACTGAGCTAGTTGAATTTTGTCTTGTGTATTCGTCAGCCCTAGGGCTCTGCCAGCGTACAGTTCGACGCTGGGGTCACGATCATGGGTGTAGAGAGTAATGTCGTGGTTGTAGATTTTCATAGGGCCATATCACTTACTGAAATAGAGCAATGCCAATTAGCCAGATCACCAAACAACGCCCCAATTAGCTCGTGCCCACCGGAGCCGAAGTTTTTAGCAATGGAAACACAACGCTAGTTGAAGGACGACATGGTGGCGATCGCCGAGCCATTTTTAGCAGCTCAATCGAACTGCACTTAGCCCTAAAAACAAGGCTTATTGACCAGACAGCAAAGCCATCTCGACGGTTGCGAAAACTAGCCTCATAAGCGTATCGAAAGAGGCCGCTGGCAGTCATGAAAGCACACGTATTTTTAAGTGTTGGCTTCAAGAAGTTATGATCCCCTAATAAAAAACGCCCCAAATGAGGCGTTTCTCGGTGTCTTTTAGCAAACACTCGTAAAATCATGTCATGGGTGGCGTGCCACTCAGTTGACCACAGAAATCTGTACTCCCCGTCCGGTGAGGGCCAGCAGTTGAATGAGCTGCTCAATGCTAAAGCGACTGATTTCGCCATTAATGAGGTTTTGCATGCGCGGCAGCGTTTGTTTTAACGCTTTGGCGGCTTCTTCAGGAGTCCATCCCTGCTGTGCGATCGCTTCCTGTAATGACAACATCAACGCTGTGCGAATCTGGAGTGTCTCAGTTTCGCCGATCTCGCACTCAGACAACGTCGATTCTCGACAAATGGTGGGGTCAAGAGTAAGCATGACAGTTTCATGTAAAGGGTGACGCGCTCCTTAGCGCATACTCATTTTAAGTGTGGTAACGTCAAATACTTCCCGACTGCATTCTTCCTTAATGATATGCCTGATAACTTTTCTCTCATGATTCACGGTGGCTGCGGCGCGTTAGAGCATATCCGCCGGGAGGGCAGTGAAGACGACTTTATCCATAGCCTCCGCCGCATTTTGGAAGGGGGGAGACAGATTTTGGCCCAAGGTGGCTCGGCCTTAGATGCCGTGGAATATTGTGCACGGCATTTAGAAGATGATCCCCTCTACAATGCGGGACATGGCTCGGTGTTGAACGAGTATGGCGAAGTAGAAATGGATGCCGCCATTATGGATGGCACCGGGCTGGAAGCGGGAGCCGTCGCCGGAATTACCAATGTCAAAAACCCCATCACCCTGGCCCGCCGCGTGTTGGAAAAGAGCGAGCACGTGATGCTCATCGGCAAAGGCGCGCGGGAATTTGCCAACATCTGCAACGTTGAGATCATGACGGATGATTATTTCGTCGTTGATGCGCGGATTCGGCAGTGGCGCGAGGCGCAAAAAGCCGGGGGCATGATGCTCGATCACGAAGATGCTGAGCCCCAGCACAAGTTTGGCACGATCGGCGCTGTCGCCCGAGACAACGAAGGCAACCTTGCTGCCGCCACCTCGACTGGGGGCATTGTGAATAAGCGCTGGGGGCGCGTGGGGGACAGTCCCATTATTGGGGCGGGGGTCTTTGCCGACAACACCACCTGTGCGGTGTCGGCCACGGGCTATGGCGAACAGTTTCAGCGCACGGTGCTCAGCAAAATGATTTCGGACTATGTCCATTTCAAAGGGATGGATGCGGCTGAGGCAGCCACTGCCGGCATCAATTATCTCGTCGATCGCGTGCAGGGCTTGGGGGGCGTGATTGTTATCGATCGCCACGGACGCTGTGCGTTTGGCCATTCCACCTCGGGGATGATCTGTGGCTATATCGAGCGCGGTGGCGAGAGTGTCTGCCGTCTGACTTAAGCTGACTGCAGTTGCGGTTGCTCCGATCGCGTCCCATTCCTACGGCTCAAGACTGACTCTGTAATACCAACGGTCCCGCTGGTAATGGTGGGGCATCAGTCGATTCGGCGGTGATGAGCATCTGTACGCCGGGGGCGCCGCACGCGATGTCGGGCAATTGCCACTGACTGCTCGCCTGTTCGGCAATCGGGTTGAACTGCCCACAAAAGAGCGGTTCTTGATCGGCGATCGCCCACAGCCGATAGGCTTGATTGGCCGTCAGCGGCGGCAAGCTCTCGGTAAAAATCAGGGCGGTTTCACGCTCTGGATCAACGACTAAGCGACCACTGGCCTGGGGTTGGGCGGCAGTTCCCGCCAGGGTATAAAGGCGATTGTCCGGCTGGCTAAAGCTGGCGACGACGGCTTCGCTTTGGATCAGCTCTTGCCGGAGACGCTGATTTTCTGCTGCCACGCTGATCAGTGCCACCGCAGTGGCGGCCCAACCCAAGCCCAAGCCAGCCCACCCCCAAACGCGACGAGGGGGGCGAGGTGTCGATGGGCGAGAGGTCGCGGCGGCTTCACGGTTGACCGGTGAAGACGGCCCAGCAGTTAGGACGCGATCGCGCAATTGTGGGGGCGGCAATTGCAGGGGCAAGCTTTCTGGAAGGGCTTGCCAAGATCCCTCTAGCGCCGCTAATTCGGTGGCAACCTCGGGATACTGGGCCAGCCATGCTTGCACCTGGGCAGTTTCCTCTGCGGTCAGATCATTGAGGACATAACCAGCCAGGAGCGATCGCCAATTGTCGGGGAGCGGATTGGAGTTCATGAAAGAAAAGGACGCCATTAAAGAAGATCATTTCCGAGGTCATCGCGCAGCCGGAGTAATCCCTGGCGGGAGCGAGTTTTGACCGTGCCGAGGGGCAGGCCCAGCCGTTGGGCAATTTGTGACTGGCTCAAACCCTCAAAATAAGCGATTTCGAGCACTTCTCGTTCGGCGGGTGACAGGCGATCGAGGGCCTCTCGCAGTCGTTGCTGGCGTTCGCTTTGGGCCGCCTGTTCTAACGGTGTCGCGGGACGTGGGGTGGCCCCAGTCATGCGCTCCACCTTTTTCATAATGTTGCGACGTCCGCCCCCGACGCGCAGGCGATCTAAGGCCCGCGATCGCGTATAAGTAGCCAGGTAACTGCCCACACTTCCCCGATTGGGGTCGTATTTTTGCTGCTGCCAAAAATTGACAAAGGCTTCTTGGGTCAGGTCTTCGGCTTCCGCCGCATTTTGCAACATCTTCAGCGCCAGGGTGTAGACCATGGGGGCATAGCGGTCATAAAGCAGGGCCAGAGCGTCAGTATCACCCGCTTGCAGCTTGAGAACCAACTCGCGATCGCTATCTGAGTCAGCAGCGTCTGAACGGGTCATGAACGGAGGCATATGAGGGCTGCCAATAATACGACTAAGGCAGAAATTTGGATTTCTTGAGAAATCGGCAATCCGATTACAGCGATTGCTCGTATGAAGGTTGGGTTCTGCAAGAGCAAGCCCGTCCATGATGTTAGCGCTTAAAGGATAAGCCCATGAACAAGTTTCTCGTTAACTCCTCAACTCAGTTGGCCAAAGGGGTGTCTCGGCGTCGATTAGTCGCTGGCGGCGCGGTCACCGGGCTCGCGGGGGCCCTGGGTTTCGCGGCCTTGACCAAACGGCCCGCCCAAGCTGGCATGATGTCTAGCGACGCGGCCATGAATGATGTCGAGATTTTGAACGGGGCACTGTATTACGAGCACCAGGCGATTTGGGCCTACAGTGCGGCGGCTGGTGAGCTAAGTGATTCCGATGTGGGACAAGCGGTGTTGAATATTGCCCTGGCTAATCAAGCCGATCACATGATTCACCGCGACACCTTGGCTCAGGTGATTGGCGACCTCGGGGGTATGCCCGTCATGGCCGAGTCTAGCTATGACCTCTCTAGCTATTTAGAGCGGGGCGATGGTGGCCTGGATTCAGATGTGAATATCGCCAAGTTGGCCCTAGCCCTGGAAACCGATGCGGCGATCGCCTATGCCAATGAAGTGGCCCGCTTAATGACACCAGCCCTGGTCACTGCCGGAGCCTCGATCGCCGCCGCCGAAGCTTCCCACGCTACTACGATTCGCGCCGCCTTCATCAGTTTGGGCATGGCAATTGAGTATGTCCCCGCAGCCTTTGTCAGTGCCGACACTCGCGACCAATGGGTCCTGAAGGTTTAACGAAAACCGCTAACCCTGTTTTTTCAAATTGCTGACTCGGGGAGATCGCATCGCCATCCCGTCCCCAGGGTGGCCGATCTCCCACAGCTTGTCGTGGCGGCTGGCGGGTCTGTTCCAGCCGTCTGCGATCGCTCGAATGATGTAAATAAAAGCTAGAGCAAATTACTCATGCAACAGTTTACGACCAATCTATTCACGCTAAATGGAGCTCAGCCCTTTAACTCCATGGCAATGGGTGAAGCCATCCTGACGCTCGATGCACCCACCAGTACAACTCGTACCCTGCGCGTACAGCTCGCAGCGACGGGTCTGGAAGATCTCATGGATATTGGCGGTATCCACGTTGCCCATATCCACGGACAGTTTGCAGGCAATGCCGATCGCCCCCTGCTGCAACAAGGTGATGGCAGCTTCTTTGATGGTACGGGCGGCGATCCGGCTAATTCCATCCTGCCCACTCTGGCAGATAGCGATTTAGATGGCGATGGCTTTCTCAATTTTTTGGAAGGTCGGCCCAACTACGGCCCCGTAGTGCTGAATCTGACCTCTGAACAAATTGAAGCCGCCCCTGATGGCACCCCCCCGCTCACCCATTTCTTAAACTTGGCTGGCGCGGGCGAAATCAACCCGGCTGAGCTGTTTCCCTCGGGCTCAGAGTTCAACCTCGACACGACCTACACCTTTGACTTGAGCGATCCGGATCAGTTGCGTCAGTACAACAACCTGACGCCGCTGCCCAACCGAGAGATTGTGCTGCACGGGTTGACGATTCCCACAGAAATTTCAGCGGCGATCGATGCCGCTGCTATGGGCAACGCCCCTCCCGGATTAGACCTGGGCAACGGCGAAGCCTTCCGCATTACCGCCCCCGTCGCAGCAGGCACGATTCAGCCCCTCTTCACCGGAGCAGCTGCTAACACACAACTCTTTGCCCTCACGGATAACAACGCCCTAGTGGCCTTCGACCCGACCAGCCCAGAAGACACGATGTCGATTCCCGTGACCGGAATTAACGGCAATTTGCTGGGTATTGATACTCGACCGGCTAACGGGTTGATCTATGGCCTGACGTCCACCAACGAGCTTTACACCCTTGACCCTACAGGGTTTGCCAGTGGCGACTTTGGCGGGTCTTTTACCCTGACTGATGCCGAGCAGGTCTTGTTAGAAGATGGCGAACTATACATCAACCTGCACACCCAAGACTTTAATGGGGGCGAACTGCGGGGCCAAGTAGCCGTTGAATTGGAAAACGACGTCGTTGCCACCGGACTGGTGATGTCAGAGGCGCAGCAAGTCGGAGCCGTGGTGCCCGACGGTCCCGCTACCGGGATGTTTGACGTGATCTATGACGATGCCACCAACGCGCTGACCATTACGGGTTCTTTTAGCGACTTGACCAGCGACCTATTGCCGGTGGGCGCAACGGATGCCGAAGGCAATCCCCAGAGTGCGATTCACCTGCATAATGCCATGGCGGGGGCGAATGGGCCGATCGTGCGAAACTTTACCGTCGATCCCAGCGGCAGTTTCTCCGGGGCATTTACCCTCACCGACGAGGAAGAAGCGCTGCTGTTGGATGATGCGTTTTACATCAACCTACATACGGCAGACTTCGGCAGCGGCGAATTGCGCGGTCAAGTCGATATTGAGTTAGAAAACGATATCGTCGCCAGCGGCATTGCGATCGAGGAAAGTCAGCAAGTGGGGGCCGTTACGCCACCCGATAGCCCTGCGATCGGTAGCTTCGGGATCATCTACGACGACTCAACTAACCAGCTCACCACTGAGGGCACCTTTAGCGAGCTGACCAGTCCGCTACTGCCAGTAGGAGCCCCCGATGTCGAAGGTAATCCTCAAAGTGCGGTGCACCTACACCAGGGGGCAGCGGGGGAGAATGGCCCCATCCTTCGCAACCTGGCAACCAGCGATAATGTGGCGGAATTCGTGAGTACGTTGTCTCTACCGTTTGAGGGCGACAGCATTTCAGGATTTGACTTTAATCCTGTGGCCGATCGCCTCCGCCTGGTGGGAGACAACGAGCAAGACTTCCGCATCAATGTTGATACTGGCGAGGTGATTGTCGATGGTGATCTGGCCTTTGCCGCGGGTGATGCCAACGCTGGGGTGAATCCCACCGTGACCGCCGCTGCCTACACCAACGCCTTTGCGGGTACAGACGCGACTCAGCTCTATGACATTGATGCCGTCCTCGACAGTCTGTTGCTACAAAATCCACCCAATGATGGCGTCTTGCAAACTATTGGCGATTTAGGATTCGATATCGATACCCTGGGCGGTTTCGACATTGTGTCGGCGTCACCCGATGACAACACGGCCTTTGTGGTGTCGAATGCTTCTCTATACACCGTTGATCTGGCAACTGGGTTGGCTACTAATCTGGGCATGATTGGGGATGATGGTGAGATCAATTTTCAGGGGCTGGCGTCGATATCAGATGCGCCTGATAAACCCGCGATCGCCGAATTACTCGACCTCACAGGCTTTGATGGTGAAGTCACCGCTGAACTGACCTTGTCTCGCGAAGCAGCTTTCGACAACATTCTCCAATTCTATGCAACCGACGCTCAAGGCCAAGTCGCAGGGCTAAAGCCTGGCGACAGCGGCTACGAAGATGCCGTCCGCACCAGTTTGCTCGAAGGCATAGAACTGACGGTGGGGAATCTCTCAACGGTGGAGGAAGACATCCTGCTAGCGGGCGGCGCTTACTATGCCCCAGCGCTACTGGTCGATGGCAATATCCATAACCTGGTCACCATTGACGATGCCATTGGCGGCATGGGTCGCATTGAGCGTGATGGCAATGTCTGGCGCTTTGAAGACTTCACTGACTTCGACTTCAATGATTTTGTGCTGTCGCTAGACGCAACTACACCGGCATCTACGCCAGCGTAGTGAATTCTCTCCAGGGGGCTAACGTCCCCTGAGAGATCTCAGTAATAGCCAAGGCTAGAGCCCATAAAGAAAGGCACGCAGTAGATTGCTGCGTGCCTTTCTAAAACTATGGGGAGAATCGTGATCAGCCTAACGATCGCTAGATGCGCGCCGTGGCTGCGGTGGCCATTTCATCTTTTTGAGGATGGATGGTCTTGCCGCCTTGAATCGAGGCGTACAGGCGATTGAGCGCGTTCAGATACGCCTGGGTCGAAGCCACGACAATGTCCGTGTTCGCGGAATGGCCAGAAAAGACGCGCTCTTCATGGCGAATGCGAATCGTCACTTCCCCGATCGCATCAATACCCGCCGTCACCGACTGCACCGAGAACTCAATCAGTTCATTGGGAATGTTGACGACGCGGTTGACGGCGCGATACACCGCATCCACGGGACCAGTCCCCGTTGCCGCGTCCGTCAGTTCCTCACCTTCAGGGGTGCGCAGGGTCACGGTGGCGGTGGGGCAGGCGTGGTCGCCGCAAGAGACCTGTACTAACTCGATATGGAAATGCTCAGGCGCTTGCTGGGTTTCGTCATTCACCAGCGCCACAATATCCCAATCGGTGACGACCTTTTTCTTATCCGCTAAATCCTTAAAGCGCAAGAAGGCACGGTTCAGTTCCTGATCACCCAGTTCATGGCCCAGTTCTTTTAACCGGGTGCGGAAGGCGTTGCGGCCCGAGTGCTTGCCCAACACGATTTGGTTTTTGTTGAGGCCGATGGACTCCGCATCCATGATTTCGTAGGTGAGCTTGTTTTTCAGCACGCCATCTTGGTGAATGCCGGACTCGTGGGCAAAGGCATTGGCCCCGACGATCGCCTTATTCGGCTGCACAAACATGCCCGTCAGGTTGGAAACCAAGCGAGACGTGGGATAAATCTCGGTGGTATCAATATTCGTCAGCGGTGCCTCCGACTCAGCGGGGCGACCAAAGAACGGATTATAGAAGCTGCGGCGGACGTGTAGCGCCATGACCAACTCTTCTAACGCCGCATTACCGGCCCGCTCGCCGATGCCGTTAATGGTGCATTCCAGTTGACGCGCCCCGTTTTTCACCGCTTCCAAGAAGTTGGCGACGGCCAAGCCCAAGTCATTGTGGCCGTGGACGGAAATGATCGCCTGATCCACGTTGGGTACGTGTTCCCGAATGCCGCGAATGAGACCGCCAAATTCTGACGGGGTCAAGTAGCCAACGGTATCGGGAATGTTGATGGTGGTGGCCCCTGCCGCGATCGCCGTTTCCAACACGCGATACATGAACTCGGGGTCAGAACGTCCGGCATCCTCCGGCGAAAATTCGATGTCGTCCGTGAAGGTTTTGGCGTAAGCCACCATTTCTTCCGTGATGGCGAGCACTTCTTCGCGGGTTTTGCGCAGTTTGTACTGCATGTGGATGTCGGAAGTGGCGATGAAGGTATGGATGCGACCTTTGGCCGCCGGGGCGATCGCCCGACCCGCCGTTTCGATATCGCCCTTAGTAGCTCGGGCCAAACCACAAATCGTGGGGCCATCCTCCGTCCCGACCTGAGCCGCAATCTTGTTTACCGCTTCAAAGTCGCCGGGGCTCGCAAAGGGAAACCCCGCTTCGATGATGTCCACCCCCAGTCGTGCCAGCTGCCGCGCGATCGTAAGCTTTTCATCCACGTTTAGCGTCGCGCCGGGAGATTGCTCACCGTCGCGAAGAGTGGTGTCAAAGATTAAGATGCGGTCAGGCTGGGGTTGGTTACTCATCGGTGTTCACAAGCAATAAACGACAAAATTTGTAGCAACACGCACTATTCTAATCTCCTGCTTCAGAAGTATGGGCGATCGCTAAACCTCTATTTTAGAGATTTGCTGACTTTGATGAGGATCATCACGAGCATTTAAGAAATTGCTTGAACATAGCATCCCCGATTGTTGGGGTTTGATACTGCTAGCCCTCTACAGCCCCGAATGAGCAGCGGCACCTATCATCTGCAGCTTACTTAAGCTTGGGATCAGGTCAAGCAGTTTGGGAACTGCAAGCTCGTTCCCCTTCACGGCGCGTAAAGAAATCGATCGCGACCCAAAGTCATGGGTATGATCAGACCAGCAATTTTCGATTGGATCGCATGAGTATTCGCTGGCGTAGCGCATTTCGATATCCCCAAACCACCTTTTTATTAGTCGGGGCCGGTTTGGGTTTTTTGGCGCTCGTCGTATTTACCGGCTTCCAATGGGTGGGTGTAGTGGTGGGAGCCATCATTGCCGTCGGCATGTTGGGCGCGTGGTTTTTCCAGTTTCGGGGCGATCGCCTCAACACCACAGGCAATCTGCTTGATCGCACCGTCATGTTGGAGCATTTGGATGCGATCTCCGCGAAATTTCCCGGCATCGATATGCAAAGTCCCTGGGTGAATGCCTATCAATGGTCTAGCGAGAGTCAGACCGCCGCTGCCGAAATTGCCGAGCGCGACTCGACCCTGATACCCGATCTGTTAGAAGCGCTGTACACCGTCGAAGGGCTCGCCGCCAACATCGCTGGCAGCACTGTGGCGTTGGAACAAGTGCAAACCGAGCAATACCGCACCCTGACTCAGCAACAGTTGGAGAAGAGTTGCGATCGCCTTCAGGAAACCCATCATCAGCTCCAGGCTTTACGCGACCAAATTGTCCTGGCGCAACTCTCCGCCGATGCCAATGCGAGTGTAGCCCTGCCCGATCGCCTGCAATTGCTCATCGAAGCGAACAAAACCACCTTGCAAACCGCTGCTGACGACCCCACCTAACCCCTATGCTGATTCCTCGATTATTCGCCCTGCTCAAGCGTCCCTTTGTGTTCACCTTGCTAGCCAGCTTTTGCCTGACTTTGGTGTGGAGCTGTGCAAGCGTCGGCGGTGGAGGCATTCCTTCGGTGGAGTCAGAAGCCGAAGCCGAAACGGTTTTACTGGAAACCGTCATGCCCAGGCTCGATTGGGAAGAAGATTTTGTCGCCGATGCCGTCGCCAGTCGTTACAGCACCGACACGATCAGCGAGCCATTGCCCGCGATCGAAGATTTCCCCCTCTACGCGGCGCAACCGCCTAATGATGGACAGACGGTATATCTCGAAATTTTCAGCTCTTCTGAAAAAGCCAATGTGGATAAACAGAACGAACGCTGGCTAGTAGAAGTGGCCGACGCCTTTAACCAACAGGGCGTCACCACCAGCGGCGGCCAACCTATTCAGGTGGGGATTCGCCAGATCCCCTCGGGTACGGCGGCGAGGCTACTGGCCGCAGGGACCGTCCAACCCGCTGGCTATTCCCCGTCCAACGATCTCTGGGTACAGATGATCAACAGTGAGGGCGTCAACACCACAGCGGTGCAATCTCGGTTGGTGCCCAACACCGCTGGCCTGGTGCTGCAAGGGGAAGCTTACAACGCCCTGGGTGGCGGCGAAGTCACCTTTGCCCAAGTGCTCGACGCCATGATTTCGGGACAGCTGACCGCAGGCTACCCTAACCCTTACACCAGTTCCACCGCGCTGAACCTGCTGTACAGCCTGTTTTGGCGATCGGCTGGCTTGTCGGGAGACGCTGCTTTAACCGTCGCCAATTTGGAATCCCCAGAAGTCAATTCCGTCTTCAGCGCCTTCCAAGAGCAGGTTTTGATTACCACCACCACCACCCTCGACTTACAGGAGATCTTTATTCGCGACCCCGACAAGTTACAGGCGTTTCCGCTGGAGTATCAGAACTATCAGAGCCTGATCCAACTTCCCGGCTTCGAGAATGTGCAGTTCGTGCCCTTCGGCATTCCCCACAACAATCCTCTGGTCGGCTTTGATTGGAACTCTGCCGCTCAAGCCGAAGCCTTGGCGCAGTTTGGCGAATTTGCCATGGCCAGCGAGATGCAAGCGCTAGCGGCTCAGCAAGGCTTTGAGCCAACGCCGTATTTAGAAAGCGGCCAAGCTCCGCCGATTCCCTCGGGGGAGGTGCTGACCGCCGCTCAAAGCTATTGGAAGGCTCGGAAAGACGGGGGCCGCACGGTTTACCTCATGACTGTGGTGGACACCAGCGGCTCAATGGAAGGGGAACCCCTAAATGCCGTGCAAGAAGGCTTGCAGGTGGCGAGTTCGGTGATTAATGCCGGCAATCAAGTGGGGCTGATTACCTTTGGCGATCGCGCTGTTTACCGCCTGCCCCTCGCTGCGTTTGATCAACTGCAGCATCAGCGCTTACTCGCCGCTGTCGATAATTTGCGGGCCGACGGTAGCACTGCCATGTATGACGCCATGCTCATGGGCATGGGCGAGTTGATGAAACAGCGACAGTCTGATCCGGAAGGGCGATTTTATTTGCTACTGCTCACCGATGGCGAAGCCAATCGCGGCTACAACTTCAATGATGTGGAAGAGTTGATTAGCTATAGCGGCATTCGCGTTTATCCCATTGCCTATGGCGATGTCAATGAGGGCGAACTAGCCGCGATCGCTGCCCTGCGCGAATCCACCGTCAAAACCGGCACCACTGACAACGTCCAAGACTTGCTCAAAGATCTCTTCCAAACCAATCTGTAGCCCCGATCAACGCCATGGATGAATTTCTGTACCACTACGAAGCCCGGTTAGTCTCGGTGTATGACGGCGACACAATCCGCGTCGATCTCTCCCTCGGATTCAATATTTGGCAACTCAACAAACCGATTCGCCTCTACGGCATCGACACCCCAGAGCTGCGCGGCGTTGAACGAGAGCAGGGTTTGGTTGTGCGCGACATCGTGGAGCAGCGCCTCCGGCAGGCTGACCGCCTGATCATCGAGACTCACAAAGACAGCACCGGCAAGTATGGTCGCCTGCTGGGCACAGTCCACTATCGAGTTGCGGAGCAATGGCACAACCTCAACCAGGAGTTACTGGACGAAGGGTTGGCCGCAGCCTATTTAGAGTAGAGCACAACTAAAAACGCCCCCATGAACCTGTTGTTCATGAAGGCGTCTAATCGCTGAAATTAAATCGTGCTGCCGCTAAAGGCTAAGGTCTACCGCCCGACGACAACTGTTTCGAGCGCAACACATCAAGCCATGGGCAGCACTTCTTTTTTAATGATGCCGTGAACACCCCAGTTGCCATCGACAACCTGGGTAATGCCAAAGTCCGCCGCCACTGACATCAGCGAAACGGCTTCGTCTTCGGTCAAGCCTTGAGTCGTCATGAGGAAATGCCGCATCTTGCGGAAGGCATCGCGCATCGCCTTGTCGATGGACGAGTTGGCATAAATGTCTTGCTGGGCCGTCTCCCCCAGGTCAGCCAAGTAGTTGGGATAGCTGAAGCCGTGGACGATGTACTCAGTATCCGTCTCTAACAGTGGATAGTAGAGATCTTCGAGGACGGTGTCGGGCAGTTCGTCCTGCTTATGGACGGTGACGCGGAAGGTGCCCGTGAGCGACGTTTCGATCGCCGTCCCCGCCAACTCCGAATCGCCCTGCGCCGCATGGGGATCGCCCATCGACAGCAGCCCCCCTTCGACCGCCACGGGATAGTACATGGTGGCGCCTTTGCCGATGCGCCAGTTGTCAATATTGCCACCAAAGTAGCTAGGGGGCACCGAGTCCACAATATCCGCCTCGGCGGGGGCCAACCCAATCACTCCAAAGTGAGGCCGAATGGGCACCGTCACCCCTTCCAGCACTTCGTAGTTTTCTTCCACCGTGTCGTGGTCGACGGGTACACCAGGATAGTCAATAATTTCGTGAACGACCCCGTAAGGGTCAGTCTGCGGCGTCCACTGAAAGTTGTAGAGAGCCGTGGCGTAGTCCTCTTCGCCAGTGGAGTCGAGTTCGTAAATGGTGATCACTTCTCGCGACTCTTCGAGCATGTCGTTGTAATGGAAGCCCCACCAGGCCGCCGCGTTGCTGCCAAAGGTGCGGCCCTCATAGTCAGGATTCGCACTAGGACGCGGCGCGACATCGAGGATTTCGACTTCCAACACATCGCCCGGTTCAGCCCCGTTCACATAAATGGGGCCAGTCAAGATATGGACGCCCGCACCTTCACCCGCGCCAACGGTATACACTTCAGGGTCGATGGAACCCGCACCTCGGCGGTCAACCCCTTTGCCATCTTCAGTCCACTCGTATACGCTTTCAGCCCCCGGATCGCCCATGACCATGAGCGAGGCATCGTCGTTGGCGTGGTGAGTCAAGGTTTCGACGGTCACCGTTTCGCCGGAGTTCATGACGAGTTCTGGTGCTAAATCTTGGCTGAAATAGCCCCAATGGACGGTATCGGCAGTCGCGGCCAGGTAATGGTCCGCCATAGTTTGCGCGATTGCCCGCTGCCCTAACCCGACCCCGTTACTCAAACTGGCGATCGCTATCAATAGCGCCGTCGCCCCCAAACTCATGAGCGCAAAACGCCCCTTTCGACTCATACCCCACACCATATCGATTGCTCCTGATTCAGCCGAGTAAATGTGCTTCAGATCACAATAGAGACTGTAAGAGGGAGCCGCTTAGGGCGTTGTATTCATCAAAACAAATTGTCGAGAAAATCCTGCGGGGCGCTGGGGCTTGAGAGCAGAAACAAGCAAGCGATTTAAATTTTGGGCAGATTATCGGGGGTGGGGATATCCGGTGGCTCGGGCAATGCCCCCGCTTCCGCCATCAAACGGGGATAGACGAGCAAAAAGAAGCCCATCCAAACCAGGATTGGTACTGCCACCAATCCGGTCACCCAATAGCGGTGAAACAGGAACCAACTGCCGCCAATAATGCTGACGCCCGTCAACAAAATTGACCAGGGCTGGCACCACCAGGGTTTGTAATCCCAAACGGACATCTTTGTGGATTCAGGCATAAACATTAGCGATCGCACTGCACCGTCATTGTAATCAGCCGAGTGCGATCGCTGGATGGGATTAAACTTGAAGCAAGCATCTGCCCAGCCGTTTGACGAATCCTGCCCTCTTTTGACTTATGCCTAAAGATCCGCCCGCTATCTTAAAGTCCGTGTCGGTGAACTTGCCCTTTGGCATGGGAGGGGCCACCTGGGAAGCTGACCCTACCGAGCAAAATGCCGCCTGGGAACTCTACATCGAATTGGTCACCCGCATCGCTGTACAGTCTTTGGATGCCCAGCAGGGCACCGTGCGCGAAGCTCTGAGTTCGCTTTACACATTGTTTGGCACCACCCGTGACATTCTGCGCAAAGCGGGCCCCAAGGTTGGGGCATCGCGAAAATCGGTGGGGGGCATTGCGATCGCCGTGCTCAATCAAGGATTGCGCCCCTTTATGTCAGAATGGCACCCGCGCCTGCAAGCCTGGGAAGCGCAAAACACTGGGGACTTGAGCCCGCAGGAGCACGAAAAAGCCTGGGCGGAAGAACCCACCCTCCGCGCCGAACTGGAAAACCTACGGCAAGAACTCGCCACCTATGCCCATGCCCTGGCGGTCATCTCCGGCGTCGAGGAAGAAAAACCATGACCTCTCATTAGGTGACAGGCCGCCGGAAAGTTATAGTCAATCAACCCAAAAACCGCCCTGGAAAACTATTCCAGGGCGGTTTCAGCAGGTGTGCTATTTAAGTGCGATCTCGTTTAGCGGATATATTCCTTCAGCACGCTGTTGCGGTTGGGGTGACGTAGCTTACGCAGCGCTTTCGCTTCAATTTGACGAATCCGTTCGCGTGTCACGTTGAAAGTCTGGCCAATTTCTTCCAGAGTTTTCATGCGGCCATCATCTAGGCCATAGCGCAGACGCAAAACGTCGCGCTCACGCGGGCTCAAGGTACCCAAAACACCTTCTAAGTCTTCCCGCAGCAAGCTCTTGGAAACTTCATCTTCAGGTGTCTCACCGTCCGACTCGATAAAGTCGCCCAAACGAGAATCTTCTTCCTTACCAATGGGAGTTTCCAAAGAAATTGGTAGCTGAGCCGACTTGGCGATGAACCGCAGCTTCTCGATAGTCATTTCCATGCTGGTGGCAATTTCTTCTTCAGTTGGCTTGCGGCCCAACTCTTGCGACAACAGCTTCGTCGTTTTCTTAATCCGCGAGATAGTTTCGTAAAGGTGGACGGGGAGGCGAATCGTGCGGGACTGATCCGCGATCGCTCGAGTAATTGCCTGGCGAATCCACCAAGTAGCGTAGGTGGAGAACTTGTAGCCTTTTTCGTGGTCGAACTTTTCAGCCGCCCGAATCAAGCCCAAGCTGCCTTCCTGAATCAAGTCCTGGAAAGACAGACCACGATTCATGTACTTCTTCGCAATGGAAACAACCAGTCGCAGGTTGGACTGCACCATCTTGTCCTTGGCGCGGCGACCCAGATGCAACCGCTTTTGAAAAGCGGGCAAAGGCATATCGACGGCTTCAGCCCATTCAGCATCAGTCGGCTCATGGTCCAAGCCATCCATCAACTCATCGCGGATGCGCTCTAGCTCCAGCAAGTCAGCAATCTTACGAGCAAGCTCAATTTCTTCTTCGGCCCGCAGGAGGCGAATGCGGCCAATTTCTTGCAAATAGAGGCGGATCGAATCTTCTGTGTAATGCTTCTTCTTAGTTTGGCTACGGCGAGTTGTCTTGCTCTTGGCCGCTTTTGCGGGAGCTTTGGCTGCGCCAGCATCGTCAGAATCATCGAATTTTGATGAGCTACTATCGCTATCAATTAAGAGCTCCAACTCGTTTTGGGGCTTGATTGCTCCGAGCAATTCTTTCGCTTGAGTCATGCCGCGTTCCTCGTGCTCCTTCGTGCGTGATGCTTTCAAATCAAAGGCCCGTTCAGCTTAACACCCTGTTTTTGTGATGGCCTCAGGGCCAGATGTGGTTAAACGAGCAAGATCCCTGACCGCCATACTTAAAACGCGGCGAGAAAATGTCTCTAAAACCCAAAGACAGACTGCAACAGATTAAAGCTAAACAAAAACCTTCTGGTTTACAGCAAGCAAATTAGACCCTTCTGAGTCTAAGTTTGTGACCTGCCTCACATGATTGTAGCCGCACTAACAAGTTGACTACCACTCTTTTTCCGCAAAAATCCGACAGAATTCACCCAAAAAACACACTTTTTTATAGTTTACCCGTACTATCCAGAAGCTGCGGTAAACCTCGATCTCGCCTTACAAGCCTCATTTTGGTGGGGCTGAAAGCGCTTTTAAGTAGTTTTGACAGTGAGTTTTTACGATTATCAAGAACTTATAAGTAAAATGTCCATGCATCAAAAATCATGATCGGACAAGGCTTGTGGCGGTCATTCAAGAAGTCTGGGCCTGGATGCATGCTGGTTTTTTAGTCAGCAGGTTGAGGACTCGCTGCTCAGTACCTGGCATCAGGCAAGACCACTCCACGCTAGAATCTAGCGTGATCGCTAATGACAGCATATGGAGGTTCAAGGGTTCCTTATGAATTCAGAGACGCTGACTGAGACGATTCAAAAAGGCGTCCGTGTCACTTTGGGAGCAACCGCTTCTTTGGTCGATGCGTTGCGAGATCCGCAGGCTTCTCAAGAGAAGTTTGGCAATATTTCTGATTTTGAAGTGCTGGCTCAAGAGTTAGAGGCCAAAGGCACTGATGCCGAGCGAGAAGCCCGGGCCGTAGTGGATTCTTTGATGAGTCAGATGGGGCAGATGCCTAACCCATTCGCGCCGACTCCGGCATCAGAGGCGACGGTGGATGCTTATGCCAGTCCCGTTGCTGATGCGTCTGTGCAAACTGAGCTCGAGGCGTTGACTCAAGAATTATCGACTTTACGAGCTGAGTTGGAAGCGCTCAAGTCACAACCAGGCAACGGCTAGATTGCGTTACTTGAATGTTTAGGATGCCGGGAAGGTCAGCAACACTGCTGACCTTTTGTTTTATGGATGTTGCTGAGATTAGGCCATCAACATTATCAATCGTGATGGCAAGCAATTGATGAAATGATGCGGGCTAGGCGAAAGAAGAGCCGATATCTGTTGGTACGTCTTGCCAACGCCCCGGCCCGATTGCACGTAATGCTTCTTTCAGCACAATATCCCCCGTGTAGAGAGCTTTGCCGATAATGACGCCGTTGACGCCGAGCCGTTCTAGTTTCAATAGGCTCAACAGATCGGCAACGGAACTCATGCCGCCAGACGCAATGATCGGAATCGAGGTAGCTTCAGCGATCGCCCGTAGGGCCTCTAGGTTGGGGCCTTGAAGGGTGCCGTCGCGCTTAATATCGGTGTAAATAACAGCGGCGGCGCCGCGCTCAGCCATGTCTTGGGCGAGGGCGATCGCATCTAGCTCTGAGGTTTCGAGCCAGCCCCGAGTGGCGACTTTGCCATCGCGAGCATCGATCCCCACAATGATTTGGCCGGGAAATTCTTGACTCAAGGTGTGAACTAAATCTGGATTTTCGACGGCGGCTGTGCCCAGGATGGCGTACTGCACGCCGAGGTCAAACAGGGCGGCGACCCGATCTCGGTCACGCAACCCCCCACCGACCTCAATGGGGATGTTGAGAGCGGCGGCGATCGCCGCGATCGCTTGCATATTTTCCGGTTTACCGGCCTTCGCTCCGTCCAAGTCCACGAGATGCAGCCGGGTAGCCCCTTCATCAGCCCAGCGCTGAGCTACCTCAACCGGATTTTCACCAAACACCTCAGACTGGTTGTAGTCGCCCTGATACAGACGAACACAACGACCTTCAAGCAAATCAATAGCGGGAATAACTTCCATAGGAGCGATCAATGGCAACAGAGTCCTTATTGTATCGGTTGCCTTCACCACCGCTGTCTTTAGGATGGGGGAATTTTGGGGCCGACACTTATCGCTGACAGTTGTCGCAGTGACCACAGCGCCAATCGGGTCGCGCCGGACGAAACCCAAACTGCTGCACAATAGTGCGCCATCGGCACCCATGGCCATACAGCAATTTTCTGATCGAATGATCATCCGTGGTCTTCACGACGGGGACTGCAGCTGGGGTAGGCAATAGTCGGTAATGAAACGGGTCTGTCCATTGCAATTGGCCTTGGCTATGCAGATAAGACAAGGCGATCGCGCCGTCTTTGAATTGCTTTTGCACATCTGCCAAGCTGCCCTCAGTAGGAATTTTGCGGCTAAGTTGCCCTGCCTTAGTTTGCAATTGCTGAGTTTGTTGGCGGAAGAATTGCGATCGCTGCTGGTCAGTCGGGTCGAGCCATCCCGTCCGTTCACTTACCAGCGACAAAGCTTGGGCTGGTTTGCCATCTCGTCCAGCGCGACCAATTTCTTGCACGTATTCTGTCAGCAAAGTTGGCACATGATAGTGAATGACCCACCGTAGATCAGGTTTATTGACGCCCATGCCAAAGGCATTTGTCGCCACGACAATGCGGACTTGGTTGCTCATCCACGCTTGCTCACGATGGCGGCGATCGCTTGCGTCGAGTCCCGCATGGTAGTCCAAGGCTCGGTGGCCCTGCTGTCGGAGCCAGCTGGCCAATTCCTCACTGTCGCGACGGGTACGCACATACACCAACCCAGTTTGTCGTTGATGTTGCTTGATGAACTGCAGCAGTTGTTGTTTGCGGCCCCGGGGCGTGTAAACGGAGCGCACGGTGAGATGCAAATTGGGGCGATAGGGACTCAGCCGCACCAGCTGGGGCGATCGCAATGCCAACGTATCGCCGATGCTTGACTGCACCTGGGGATCAGCCGTCGCCGTAAACGCCGCAATAGGAATTTTGGAGTGTCGTGATTTGCTACGTTCCAAGGCTTGGCGGGCCACGCCCAATCGTCGATAAGCGGGCCGAAAGGTCTCACCCCACTGGGCTAAACAGTGAGCTTCATCCAAAACCAGGCCGTTAATCCGCAGATCGGCTCGGGTCAATTGCTCCCATACCGTTGCACTCAGCAGCGTCTCGGGGGAAAGATAGAGCAGTCGCAGGCGTTGATGCTCTAGCGCTTTGAGCACCCGAAACTTTTCCTGCTTAGGCAGTTCGCTGTGCAAGGTTGCGGCGGGTAGATGGCGATCGCGCAATTCCTGCACTTGATTTTCCATTAGCGCTACGAGGGGCGACACCACTAGCGTTAGCCCCGTTTGGAGCAACGCCGGCAGCTGAAAGCACAGCGACTTGCCGCCCCCAGTCGGTAAAACGATTAGCGCATCTTGATGCTGTAACAGGGCTTGAATCACCGTGTCTTGCGGCGGTCGAAACGCTGAATAGCCCCAGATTTTCTGGAGTCGAGCTTGAGCGATCGCTAAATCAGATCCCGACGATTTAGTCACTAAATTGTCCTACCGATGCACCGATCACAGGTTGCCCGAAATCGGCGATCAGCAAGCTATGAGCCCCAACCGAGCCACGCAGCAAGAATCAGAGCGCCCAAAGCCCGCAGATGATAACGCACATGAAGCGTTTAGCTTGCAATGGAGAAATTCGTATTAAATTGAGAGCATTCAACGGTTGATGCGGCCCAAGGGTGCAGTGTCTGGGAGACACAACTTTGTCGTCACGTCTAGTAGAAGGCAATTTCAGGAGGCAATCGTGTCAGGGGCATTTGAAGACACCTGTGCTTTAACCAATCTGGTTGACCAATTATTAGCAGCCAGAAAAATCACCCAACAGCAGTATCAGAACCTTTCACAACTGGTGCTTGCCGACGGCAGCGTTGATGAGGAAGAATTACGCCAGATTAATCGCCTTTTTGACGCCATCCAGAATGGTCGCATTAAAGTTATAGACTGACCTATCAGCTCAAGCAATTGCGAATTTAAGCGATTAGCCGAGTCGTAGAGCCTCACAATCTCTCTAAATTAGCCTTGCTTGGCCGATGCCAGTTAAGAACGACTCCAAGTCACGGATGGCGATCGCACCGGAGCATGAACCCTCTCTAACTAAGGGTTAACGGCTATGCGCTCATGCGCAGCATGGCCTGAATGGGCTTAAGCGCCGCCACACGAGTCGCCTCTGGCATGGTGATTTCGGGCTGGCGGTGTTTCATCGCTAGATATAGCTTTTCTAAAGTGTTGAGCCGCATATGCGGACACTCGTTACAGGCACAGTTGCCCGTTGCCGGTGCGGGAATAAACTGCTTATTCGGCACCTGTTTTTCCATCTGGTGAATGATTCCCGGTTCCGTGACGACGATGAATTGGGGGCGATCGCTCCGTTGCACATACTTCAGTAGAGCCGTCGTGGAGCCAATGAAGTCAGCATGTTGCAGTACCGGCTCCTCGCATTCTGGGTGAGCAATGATCTCGGCTTCAGGATGAGTCATTTTGAGCTGCACCAACTTCTTTTCGGAAAAGATTTCATGCACCATGCAACTGCCCTGCCACAACACTAAATCGCGCCCTGTCTGCTGCATGACATAGCGGCCCAGATTTTTGTCCGGGGCAAAGATGATGGGTTGGTCGGCAGGAATCTGCTCAATCAGACTAACCGCGTTAGAACTGGTGCAGATAATATCGCTCATGGCCTTAATTTCGGCCGAGCAATTGATGTAAGACACCACAATGTGGTCGGGATGCTGCGCCTTGAACGCGGCAAACTGATCGGGCGGACAAGTATCAGCCAATGAGCATCCGGCATCCAGATCGGGCAGCAATACCAGCTTGTCAGGATTCAGAATTTTGGCCGTTTCTGCCATAAAGTGAACCCCCGCAAATACGATCACTTCAGCGTCGGTAGCAGCGGCCTGGCGCGATAAACCGAGCGAATCGCCAATATAGTCCGCAATGTCTTGAATATCGGACTCCTGATAGTAATGCGCCAGAATTACGGCATTTAACTCTTGCTTGAGTTCATTAATCGCAGCAAAGAGGTCTAACGGGAGGTTGGCGGTCGCTGACTTAGACGGAGCAGTCGTAAACATATGACAGTGTTTTAGTGAAAAAGGCTAACCAGGAGGACTTTTATTATAGTTATTTTTACCAAAATTCACTGGGGGTAGAGACTCCGAGCAGCAAATTATCTTTTGGGCAAGATTCTCCTCATCACTGCATGTAGCTGCAAAGTTCCTCGTCGTGATTCATTAGCGGTCGTTGGCGACACCGATGGTCTGGGTAAGCTGAACTGGAGATGAATGTTTGACCGAAATCACACACACTTCGACATTTCCCTGCTGAGATAACTTAGTGTGAGCCTTTGCGATCGCGAATTCGTTTTAGATCGCTAATCGAGCAATGTTGGCAGCTAGCGCGAGCCCGCATAAGGCATTAGCTGCCAACACTGCTAAATTCTTTAGAAAGAACGGTGTGAGTACGGAGACTATCGCTATACTCGTTAGCATCTTGTCGAAAGGGTTCCTGAAACGAGAGCGGTCAATGGTTTTGGAACGTTTAGGTAGGCATCGGCATGTTTAATGCAACTGAGATTCTCATCTCTGATTTCGTCGAAAAGCTGCGCGCAGGATACCACCGGACTTACGGCGGCTTAAATCCTGACTATGAGGACATCATTGCTTGGGCGGGCAGCATGGCGCTGGAGAATATTGCCAACAGCGATGCCCTCTATCACAACGTAGAACATACGATTTTGGTGACGCTAGTCGGTCAAGAGATTCTACGGGGCAAACAAATTCGCGAAGGCGGGGTGGGCACCGAAGATTGGCTCCATTTCATCATTTCGTTGGTCTGTCACGACATCGGTTATGTGAAGGGCGTTTGCCGGATGGATCGCGATCGCGAACATCTCTACGCCACCGGCAATGGCGAAGAAATGGTGGAACTCAGCCCCGGTGCTTCGGATGCCTCTCTCACGCCTTACCACGTTGATCGCGGCAAACTCTTCATCGAAGAGCGCTTTGGCAAGAATCGCATCATTGATTCGGAAATCATCAAGCGCAACGTCGAACTGACCCGATTCCCGGTGCCGAAAGAAGAAGATCATCAAGACACGCGATATTTCCCTGGCTTAGTTCGGGCTGCTGACCTGATTGGGCAATTGAGCGACCCTCGCTACCTCAAGAAAATTGGGGCATTGTTCTACGAGTTTGAAGAAACCGGGCAGAACAAGTACCTCAACTATCGCCACCCTGACGATCTCAAGCACAACTACCCCAAGTTCTATTGGAATGTGGTGCATCCCTATATCCAAGACGGCTTACGATATTTGTCGCTCACCCAAGAAGGCAAACAAATCATTGCCAATCTATACTCAAATGTGTTTATGGTTGAGAACGAAAAAAGCGTCGTTCCAACTTAATTCACCTTTGAGGCCGGCATGACCTGGTGGCAAAAGCTTCGGAAGAATTCTCTAGCGCAGGTGGGGGCTCTCATTCTGTTAGCGTTTTACGTCACCGTGGCGCTGGCGGAATTCACGGCTCCGTATGATCCCTACTTTTCGGCCCCGAGTGCGTCCTTGTTGCCGCCAACTGAGGTTTATTGGCGTAATCAGACAACGGGCGAGTTCATCGGGCCGCATGTCTATCCCACCACTCAGGGGCCGGTGTCGATTGAGACTGGGGAACGTGAGGTATTCGTGGATTTTGAGCAACCTAGCCCCATTCGGCTATTTGTCCAGGGCGACGAATACCGGTGGTTGCGCTTGGTGGTGCCCTTGCCTACTCAGTTTTCGTTATCAGCGCCGGGATTCCAGGAGGTCGAGTTGTTTCCTGGCATTCAAGGGAACATTCATTTATTCGGCACAATTGGTCCCGGTCGCTGGCATATTTTAGGTACAGACGAACAGGCCCGCGACCAGTTGAGTCGCCTCATCCACGGTGGTCGCATTAGCCTGAGCATTGGTTTGATTGGTATCGCATTGACCTTTCCTCTCGGAATGTTGGTCGGCGGCATTGCCGGTTACTTTGGCGGTTGGATTGATGCTGCCTTGATGCGTCTGGTCGAGGTGATCATGACGATTCCCGATATTTTCTTGCTGGTGGCGTTGGCGGCAGTATTGCCCGCGACCCTGTCAAGCACGCAGCGCTTTTTGCTGATTATTGTGATTACTTCATTTGTCCGTTGGACGGGGTTGGCAAGGGTGATTCGAGGGCAAGTGCTGTCTTTAAAGTCGCAGACCTTTGTCACTGCCTCGCAGGCTATGGGTGGGCAATCAATTTACATCATCGTGCGTCACATTCTGCCGCAGACGGCAACTTATGTGATTATTTCAGCGACGTTGGCCGTTCCCAGTTTTATTGTGGCCGAGGCGGTGCTGAGTTTGATCGGGCTTGGCATTCAGCAACCCGATCCTTCGTGGGGCAATATGCTCTCGCTCGCCAGTAATGCGTCAATTTTGGTGCTCAATCCTTGGCTAATCTGGCCACCAGCAATTTTGATCGTCTTGACGGTGTTGTCCTTTAATTTGCTGGGCGATGGTCTGCGCGATGCGTTAGATCCCAGGAGTTTGCAGACTTATGATTAAGCGATTGCAACTGTTGTTGGCGGTGGCTGTCTTATGGCTTGGCCTGACGGGATGTGGACAGTTGAAAGCAGCCATTCCGCATCATGTGGTGACGGCGGCAGTGACGCAGCAAGCCCAGCAGGAACAAGTCGACTTGTGGCGACAGTTATCGGCCAATGACACCTCGCTGCCGCAATTATCGGTAAATCGCGTCCAGGTGGACCGAGTGCGCCAGGTACGGGTGGCCGACGAACTGGCCTATGAAGTGACTGGGACGTATCGGTATAAATTGCGGTATCCTCAGCGATCGCCCTTAACCCAATCTGAAGTACCATTTTCGCTCATTTTGCAGGAGTCTCCAGCAGACGAGCAATGGCAACTTTTAGAAGTGGAAGGCTCGCTAACAGCACCGAAAACGTGGCAGTGGCGATCGCTAAATGAACCAGCGGCTTAATGTTTTGCAGGCAAACCGGATCTGTTGTCATCTGGCTTAAGTGCTGGAATACAGGGAATTTGAGGAAGGCCGAAAAGATTTCTCGGAGTATCCTGTGCTTAACATTTGCAGGATATTTTGGTCATTGAAAAATAAAAAGAACTGTAATGTCTTGAGCGTTTCTAGCACGCTGCAGCCATGATGGTCGCTAATGTTGTACTTGATGGCTGTACTTACCCCGGTCTCCCCCTTAAGAACTATGGAATACCAAACCCAGTGCAAAGAAATTCGCTGTCCCATTCAATTTGTATTGGAAATTGTGGGCAGCAAATGGGCAATCCTCATTTTGCGGGAGCTCTTTTCCGGTAGTCGCCGCACACATGAATTTTTAGACGCTTTACCGGGCATCAGCACCAAAACCCTGACAGCTCGCCTACGAGAGCTGGAAAGCTATGGGCTTGTAGATCGCAAGGTGTTTCCTGAAGTCCCCCCTCGCGTTGAGTATTCACTCACGGCAAAAGGACTGGAAATTCAACCCTTGATGATGTCTCTGAAGCAGTTGGGCGAGCAGTGGTTAGAGCAAGAGTCTTGCAACTGTCCAATGGATCCCAATGTGCTGGTAGGCTCGGAGTCTGTCTCAGTTTCAGAATCCGTTTCGGTGTGAGCGCAATGTTTGATTAGGGGAAGTGGTGTCTCCCTTGCAGCACTCAACATGAGCGCAGCTGCTGGCTAAGCGCAAAATTTTAGTAGCTGTCACGTGGGCAGATTGTTCAACGTGGATATGGCTTAGGGTCGTGAGAGGGTGCGATCGCGGTCAATAGGCCATCCCTTAACCATTGCCCAAGGTGAGCAGCACAAGTCAGGAGCCCTGGTGAGGATATTTCCACCACATACATTTGACAGGCATCAAGTACACTAGAGACCAGTAAAGAAGCCTGCTATCTACAAGGAGTCGATTAGATACATGGGATCTTCATTTGTCGGAATGTTTGCGCAAGCATTTGCAACATTCTTGAACATCTATTTTGTCTTATTGATTATTCGCATTTTGCTGAGCTGGTTCCCTAATGTGGACTGGATGAGCCAGCCATTTGCGACCCTGAGTCAGTTAACGGATCCTTACCTCAACTTGTTCCGATCGCTGATTCCCCCGTTGGGCGGCATTGATTTTTCCCCCATCTTGGGCTTTTTGGTGTTGCAAGTGGTGTCCCAAGGGGTCAGCCAAGTTGCAGCGACCATGGCCTACTCTGCGTTTTAAGCGGCGCTTGCCTCAATTGCCGCCGCTGCCCTTAGCCTTGCCTTAACTGGTCAGATACTTTTGTCTGGCCAGTCATTTTTGATGTTTATTGACGGCTAAATACTGTGACTACTGCGATCGCGGATACCCCCACCTTTGACTGGTCAGCTCTGTTGCAGCAAATCATCGACCAGCAATCGCTCACCCCCCCGCAGGCCGAAGCCTTGATGCGAGGTTGGTTGCAAGAAGACATTCCGCCGGTATTGTCAGGGGCATTTTTGGCCGCGATTCAAGCCAAGGGGGTTTCAGCGGCAGAGCTGGCAGGCATGGCACGGGTATTACAGGCTCAATCTTTAGGCGGCGAGTCGGCTGATGCCGAGTTGCCCACGCCGCGCATCGACACCTGCGGTACCGGGGGCGACGGGTCGCACACATTCAATATTTCCACCACGGTGGCCTTTGTGGCGGCGGCGGCGGGGGTCGCTGTGGCCAAGCACGGCAACCGTTCAGCTTCCAGCAAGGTGGGGTCGGCCGATGTGCTAGAAGCGCTGGGCATCGACCTGAGTGCTCCCCCCGAAAAGGCAAAGGCTGCCCTCCAAGAAGTGGGCATCACTTTCTTGTTTGCGCGGGGCTGGCATCCAGCGATGAAAGCGGTTGGCCCGCTGCGCAGCACCTTGAAAGTGCGTACGGTGTTTAATCTGCTTGGCCCGTTAGTGAATCCCCTGCGTACGACGGGACAGGTGATCGGGGTGTTTGATCCCGCCGTCATTACGCCGATGGCCGAAGCGTTGAATCAGCTAGAAGTGCCGCTGGCGATCGTGCTACACGGGCGTGAAGGATTAGACGAGGCGGGATTAGGCGACAGTACGGACCTGGCGGTGCTCGAAAAGGGCACAGTGACAGAGACAGTGCTGAATCCCCGTGACTTTGGTCTGGTTGCCGCCGACAAAACCGCACTACGAGGCGGCGAACTGGAAGAGAACGCCGCTATCATGCGGGACTTGCTGCAAGGGAAGGGTACCCAGGCCCAGCAAGATGTGGTCTGCTTGAACGCAGCCCTCGCGCTGAAGGTAGCTGGGCGCACCCAAGGCGGCAGCTTTGAGGCCGAAATTGCGAATGGCATTGACCAGGCGCGATCGCTGCTGCAAAGTGGTGCCGCCTGGGATAAAGTCGAAGCGCTTGTGACCTTTCTGAAGAATTAAGACACCCGCTACAGCGGCCAGCATGGCGTCAGGATAGGTCAAAAATTTTAAGAGTTTTGAATATCGGCACTGAGTCAGCAAAAATCCGCGAGTATTTAGGCTCAGGTCAATTCATTTTGAACTCAAAGGCGACAGGCATGACCAATCCTGATGGCAACAAAAGCGACAAGAGAATTATTGCAGGCGTCTTAGGCATCCTTTTAGGGGCTCTGGGCATTCACAAGTTTGTGCTGGGCTACACGGTCGAAGGCATTATCATGCTGGCGGTTACCGTCTTGACCTGTGGCTTTGGGGGGGCCGTGATGGGCATCATCGGCTTAATTGAGGGCATCCTGTACCTCACCAAAACCGATGAAGAATTTGATGCCACCTATGTGCAAAACAAAAAGGGATGGTTTTAGTCTCAGCTGGTGTTTGTTAGCGGGATGCTGATATGAAGCGGCTCTTACGCTTGCCTTGTTCAAATCATCGGCCACCCATGGGAATGGATGATCAGCCGGTAGCGGTGCTGCCACAACTAAGGTCACCCTTTTGGCGCATCGTGACCTTGACGACCTTTTTGAGTCCTTTAGCGATCGCCATAGCCGTCAGCCAGTGGGGCCTACGGTTTCCGTTTCCGCCCTGTCTGTTTCAGTGGGCGTTTGGGTTTCCGGCTCCGAGTTGTGGGCTGACGCGATCAGTGGTGGCGCTGATGGCGGGGGATTGGTCACGATCGCTGAGCTATCACCTGTTTGGCCCAGTCTTTGTGGTGTTGGCGACGGCGTTAACCCTGGCCACTAGCTTTGAACTGGTCACCCGACGTTCCCTAGTCCATTGGTATGAGGGGCTATGGCGATCGCGATCGGCGGTCCTGCTCTTGAGCTTGTATGTGATGTATTACGGCTTGCGCCTGTGGATTCGCTACACGTTACCCTCGCTCCCCTGGGGCTTGGATGACACTATCGCCTGGCAGCAATTGGTCGCAGGGGCGATCGCGCTGTGAATCAATCCGCGACTTTTTCCCGCTGTTTGACCGTACTTGTGAACCAGAAAGGCTAATGCTGAAAGTGAACCTGCCTGTCAACTTAGTGCTTGTCCTGATGAGCACTGCCTGCTTAGGAACGCTGAGCCAGGTAGAAGTACCGCTGTTTGCCAAACCTTTTTTGCTGCTGTTGCCGTTACAAACAGCTGCGTTAGCTTACGTCGTTTGGTATTGGCGCGAGCGAGCGCCTTCCCCGCGTCGTGACCATTAGGCACGCTTCCAGCAGCGTTAAAGGATCGCTAAATCCGGCATCACAAAACTAGGATCAAATGCTCCAGCATTAGGCCACAGTCCCAGTGAGCGACGGCGACTTTTTCCTGAGGTCAATGCACCACCGCGATAGTGCCGCATTAATCAAGATTGATTTCAGCGTTGTAGCAAGTCCAATCAGAACGGGACAAAGTTTTGCCGCAAACTATCGGTTGATGATTGCCTTGATAAGCCACGTAATTAAAGACCAGCAGCGGCATGCCCAGGGGAACGGCTAAATATTCACTCAGCTCGTAAGTGGCCGGAATACTTTCTAGAGTAACTTTGGCCGCGTTGAGGTCGATCCCATTGGCCAGCAGGGTGCTGTAGGTAAACCCGGCCTGTAGCTGTGCCGATAAGCTTTTGCCGATAGTTTCTGGGTAGTAAACCATGTCTAGCGCGATGGGTGACTCATCTGCATAGATGATTTTTTCTTGCCAATAGACTTCGGCGCCACGAGTTGAGAGTTGTAAGCGATGACTGATTTCGGGGCTGGCTTTGACCCGCTGAAATCGGAGCGACTGCACCCGCCCCTGGTAGCCTTGTTGCCGAAGCGCGGCATCAAAGGTCATCAGCGGGTTAGACATGGAAAAGGTGATTTTGTGCTGCTCGGTGACAAAAATGCCCTTGCCCTGCTGGGTGGTGACTAACCCTTGTTGGATGAGGTTGGCGATCGCTTTTCGCACAGTTGTCCGACTCACACCAAACGCTTCGCCTAAATCAAACTCACTGGGTAAGCGCTCACCCGGTTCATATTTGCCCGACTCAATCTTTGCCTTTAACTGCTCAGAAATGGCGACATGCAAAGGTTGGTTATCGGCTTCCTGCCCACTCGGCACCATAAATTTTGTCATCACCTGTTGACCTCTGCAGGCATCTTATCGGAAAAGTGACGAACGCCAATGGATGGGACGGTCAGTGGGGCATGAGTTGATGCGGCCAAGTCAGCAAATACGACGACAGACCAGCGACCTTTTGGTTGTTCAAACTCAGCAGAGATGTCTCTTTACGCCCAGTCAATTCGCTGTCGTTCAACAGCCTGATTTAACCGCTCTCCCAAAGGCTTCCTCGGCGCTAATCCTAGCGTTTTTTGAGCGACTTGAAAGCTCTGGCATCCAAACAAATGCACTCAGCACTCATCCCCCAATCCACTCTCGTCAGTTACCTTGCCGGTGCCTTAATGAGGGCGGGGTTTAGCGGGGGCGGCAACGATGCGATCGCGCCCATTTTCTTTCGCTTGATAGAGGGCTTTATCGGCCAATTTAATCAGGTCGTCAGGCATTTTCAGCGGGTGTGGATAGAGGGCTGCAAGGCCGATGCTCAGGGTGATTGATTTGCTCACGAGTGAGCCCTTATGGGGAATCTGAGCCCGATGAATCAGGACTCGAATTTTCTCGGCAATGGTCTCAGCTCCCTCGACATCGGTGTTGGGCAGCACGACAGCAAATTCTTCGCCGCCGTAACGGGCAACGATGTCTGCCGGACGCTGGACAGCACTGCGCAAAATACCCGCAACTCGTCGCAAACAATCATCCCCAGCTTGGTGACCATAGACGTCGTTATAAGCTTTGAAATGATCGATATCGACCATGATGAGAGCCATCGGTGACTGCTCGCGCATGAGTCGCCGCCACTCTTGATGGAGAAAATGCTCGAACCGACGGCGATTGGCGACTTGGGTCAACCCATCCAGATAGGCAAATCGCTTTAGCTTGCGATTAGCGCGAGTGAGATAGGCATGTAAGCGATCGCGCTCAATAGCGGTACTGACGAGCATACCGACTGTTTCTAACAGCCGAATTTCTTCTGGCAACCAGTCGCGGGGCTGTTGTGATTGCGCTGATAGCAGTCCCCACAACTGCTCACCATCCAACAGCGGAATTGAGAGATCTGCCTGCACGTCAAAAAATTTCAAAAAGCTGAGTTCAGCCTCGCTTAACGGCTGTTGCTGGACATCAGCAATGCCAACCGGATGCCCCAACTTAAACTTTTCCAGGTAGACCGCTTTCACCGACCAGGGGTGCCGCATTTTCCAATCAAACATGGACTCAACCGCTGGGGTTTGAGCCTCAGCAATGACTTTGCCAGCGTCTTCACGCAGGTCAATGAGCACCAGACGATCCAGCTCTAAATGCTGCCGCACTGCTTCAAAGATGCCAGGTAAGGCTTTGCCGACCTGATCAGTGCGGCTGATGTCTTGGGACAGTTTGGCAATGAGGCGATCGCGCTGCATTTGCTGCACCAGCAATGCTTGGGCAGTGTGCTGAGCCGTGGTGTCAAAGGTGACCCCCACCATGCGCACGACCTGACCCTCAGAATTGCGCAACACCTGCCCCCGCTGCGACAACCACCGGATGTTTTGATTAGGCAGCTTGACGCGAAACTCAGCGGCAAATTGCTGATGGGTATGCATGGCTTCAGCGATCGCCTCCTTCAGTTCATCGTGGTCCTCTTCATGCACGAGTTTAAAGAAGGTCTCGGGGCGGCCATCAAAACTGCCAGGGGTTAACCCAAACAACTGTTCTTGGGGCGAAGACCACAGCAGTTCTTGATGAATTAAGTGCCAATCCCAAGTGCCGACCGAGGCTGCCTCGAGGGAATGGCGGAAGAAGTTAGTCTCAGTCTGTAATAAATCGTTGGTGTGTTTGTGAGCCGCAATCTGACTAAAAATCAAGTAAACGCCTGTGACTGCCTGCCCTTCAAGTTGGGGAATGATGCTGACGCGGCTGTACTGTAAACGGGTTTGCCAGCTATCGATGGGGACGCAGATGTCGGCAATTTCGCCCTGCAGGGCTTGCCCTAGAGGCACTTGCAACTGCTGATAAAGCACTGGTCCTATAATCTCTGACAAAAGGCTGCCCGGCAAGTCAACCGCCTTGGTGCGAAACGCTTTGAGATAAGCCTCATTCGCGTAAATGTGGTGTTCTTGAGCGTCTAAACAAGCGACTAAACTGGGGACAACATCAACTAACTGACGCAGTTGACGAGTTTTTTGCTCTAGCTTTTGGGCGATCGCTTGGCTGGCGGTTAGGTCGCGGCTCAATACAGCGCCATAACGCACAGTGCCATCGTCATCGCGCAGCGGCATCGCCTGGATCGCGAGACAGCGATCGCGCTGTTGGCGATCGCGAAAATGCAGCGTTTGCTCGGCGACTCGTTTACCTTTCAATGCCTGGACACAAGGATAGTCATCGAGAGCCAGAGGCATCCCGGCGGTCGTGCAAAAACTTACGATTTGCAGGCCACAAAAGCGATCATGATGGGCTTTGAGAAAAGCTGTCTGGGTGGCAAAACCGAGATTCTTGGCCGCCATTTCATTGGCATAGAGCAGACAGCCCTGCTCGTCAAACACCTGAACCCCTTCGCCAACCTGCTCTAACAGCGGCAAAAAAGTGGCTACTGCCGACGGAATACCAGGCGCTAAATTGCTACTCATCGCAGTTTTCAAAACTTCCGAGCTCTTGGTGGAAGATGCGTAATCGGAGGGGAGAGAATCGTACATCACACCAAACCAAGCGTAAAAGAGGCGTCAAAAAACCATTCAGCCGATGGTTGGCAGGGCATAGATTCAGGCGATCGCTCCGTGGCCGTTGCGACGATTCCTGACGGACACTGGGCAAAACCTGAGCACTAAATTCGTTAATCGTAGAATTAATAATTCCGCTGCTGATAATCATGCATCTACTGTTTTATTTAATGCCCGCTTGGTGCCTTTGAACCCGATACTTTGTGGCGAAAGTGACAAATATTTGCCAATTTGCCCAGTTTTATCCCTTTTGACTAAACGACGACAACAAAGTCCAAATTTTCGTAAAGTTGGATTGCTATAACCATTGATTCCTTAACGTGAGTGCGATCAGCCGGGGCTCTGTCAACCGGAAAAGCTGGGGTGATTCGCCGCAGAGTTCGCTCTACAGCGGCCCCATAAACCCCTTCGCACAATGACTATCATGGCCTTAATGTGAGGGCGTGGCTTTGCAGTTATCGGCATCTGAGTGGCAGTGTTTGCGGTGGCTACAGCAGCACGCCTCGCACAATCACGAGGCGTTAGCAGTTCCGCTGCCGCTGCCGCAACTTTCGACCGTGCGCCGCGATCGCCTCTGGCAACAACTCAAAGCTAAGGGCTTGGTCGATTTTGACGTGGTGGTGACGCGGTTTGGCCTCTCGGCAACTGGTCGGATGCTGTTGCAATTAGATCGGTCAGTTTTGCCCGTCACCCCCGATGAAAAGTGGGTGTTGCGGTCCTGCCGCGATCGCAGCATCCACCCTGACCAGATTGCTTACAAAGTGCCGCACGATCAACGCCAGGCCCTCATCGCCGGATTAGCCGAGCAAGGACTCCTCCGCATCACCCGCCAGCAGATCGGCAAAATCTGGCTCACTCCCGCTGGGGCAGCGGTTTTACGGTACGATTGTGCTCCTTAGGACGAGGCGATTGCGATTCGCGAAAAGCGGTCATGAGGGTTCCGTCTCTGCTAAAGACGATGCCCCTTGCGACAGTATCGCCCCCCCGGTGAGACTTCCATTAGTTGTGGTGATTCATGCTGGCCTGTACCTGCCCACCTCCGTTGCAACCCGGTGACGCGCTGACCGTGGTGGCTCCCAGTGGTGCCCTCCGCGAGTCGGCAGCCCTGCAAGCCAGTCTCACCCTTTGGGAAAATCAGGGCTATCACATCAAGCTGATGCCCGGTTTTGACGCGCGCTGGGGCTACCTGGCAGGCACGGATGAGCACCGTCGTCAGCAATTGCTGACGGCTTGGCAAGATCCTGATTGTCGGGGGGTGCTGTGTGCGCGGGGTGGGTTTGGCGGCACCCGTTTATTGGAATCGTGGCAGTGGCCGTTGGCCGAACCCAAATGGCTGATTGGCTTTTCGGACATTACCAGTTTGCTGTGGAGCCTCGGCCAGCAAGGCATCTCGGGCGTGCATGGCCCCTTGATGACGACCCTCAGCGAGGAACCAGATTGGTCACAACAGCGGTTATTTGACTGGGTGGCGGGGCGATCGCTGCCGCCCCTCATGGGCCAAACCTGGGTGACAGGGCAAGCAACGGGGCCTCTTCTCCCGGCGAATTTAACCGTGGCCACCCACCTGTTGGGCACCGCCCATGAACCCGATCTCACGGGAGCCATCCTCGCGCTGGAAGACGTGACCGAAGCGCCCTATCGCCTCGATCGCATGTTGACCCATTGGCGCATGTTGGGCAAATTGTCCTGCCTGGGGGGCGTCGCCATTGGTCGCTTTAGCCGCTGTGAGCCGCCGGAAAATGTGCCCAGCTTCACGGTTGAGGAGGTGTTGCGCGATCGCCTCAGCGATTTAGGCATTCCCGTGGTGGCAGAGTTGCCCTTTGGTCATGATGGCGTCAACGCGGCGCTGCCCGTGGGGATATCGGCAACCTTAGATGGCGATCGCGGCACCCTGACCATTCACAGCTCAGCCTCAGCCAGCGATTTATCGGCACAATAAAGCTATGGTTGCTCCCCCTACTGCCATGTTCCAAACCACTCGCCGCCGCTTGGCCCTGTGGTACACCACCGTGACGGCGATCGTGCTGCTGCTGTTTGCCAGCGGCGTCTATTGGTATGTGCGCACGACGCTGGTAGAGCGGGTGGATGACACCCTTAACCATGTGGTGGAAATTGTGCAGCGATCGCTGGTGATTGAGCCCGGTGCCGCCTCCGACGAGCAGGTGCTCACGGCAGTGGGCAAAGTTGCCCCGGCTCTCAAGGTAAATGTGGAAGCCAGCTTTCGAGACAACACCACTACGACCGAAGACGACCACATTGATTTGGAGTGGTTTAGTCCCACCGGAGACTTGCTGTGGTCCACTTTGTCGGAGCCGCTCAACCTCCCGGTCAAAGTGAACCCCGAAGGCAAAACCGTCCCCATTGACGCAGAACATGTGGTGCGTCAGGTCACCGATCGCATTGTGGCGGGCAACCAAATTTTGGGCTATCTGCGGGTCAGCCACCCCTGGTTTGAGGTGACGAAGCCCAGCCGTCAGCTCTTGCAAGATCTCACCCTGGGCCTGAGTCTGATGATTTCGGCGGTTGCCTTTATTGGCTGGCTGTTGTCGGGCATCGCGATCGCCCCCGTGCGCGAGTCTTACCAACAGTTGAAACAGTTCACGGCGGACGCTTCCCACGAACTGCGGAATCCGATCGCGGTGATTCAGACCAATGCTCAGGTGGCCCTCGCCGACCCCGAACCCGATGCCATTGCCCAACAGCAGCAACTGCAAGTCATCGAACGCCTGACCCGACGGCTAGGCCGCCTGGTGGATGATCTGTTGTTTCTGGCCCGACAGGAAGGGGGCCTGGTGCCCTTTGAGGCCGAGCCGGTGGATATTTCGTTGCTCCTGACCGACGTGATTGAAGAGCAGAGCATGATCGCCGATCACAAGCAGATTCAACTTGACTGCCAAGCCTGTGAAACGGCCCTGGTTTCCCTTGCAGGAGTCCCGTCGGCCCCTTGCCCACCGACATCCCTGCCCAATTGGCAAGTCCAGGGAGATGCGGACCAACTGCTGCGGCTGTTTACCAACATCATCAGCAATAGCCTGCAATATACCCCCGAGGATGGCCGCATCGAGATTTCGCTGGAAGAAGAGAAGTGGCAAAATCAAGCCGCGATCGCCATCACCATCAAAGACAACGGTGTGGGCATTCCAGAAGCGGCACTGCCCCACATTTTTGATCGCTTTTATCGGGTCGATCCGGCTCGGCAGCGCTCGGCCACCAGTGGCTCGGGACTCGGGCTCGCGATCGCCAAAGTCATTGTGGAAAATCACGGCGGCGACATCCAACTCCAGAGCCGCCCGCAGCAGGGCACCGAGGTCAAAATTCGCCTCCCACTCTACACGGAACCGTCTAAATCTCGTCCTCCCCTCACGGCAGCCAGTCGCTCAGGTCATCCCTAAGCCCTGCTGGCATCGACCCAGTCAGCCAAAACGGAACTGTTGCCGCAATCAAAAGGGGACGGGTCCCTTGGCCACCTCCTAACCATATCGGCTGAGCCAACAGGGACCCGTCCCCTGATCGGCCCACTTTGACGGCTAGAGGAGGTCCATTGTTTAGCCACTTTTTGGGGATCTTAGTTGCGGGTGTCCGACTGAGCAGCGGGATCAGGCTGAACTGCCGCGTCCTCTAGCCACTCAATGTCGCGAGCCGCCTCAGGCAACTTCGCCGTGCGCTGCCCCAGTTCGCGCGATCGCCCGCAAAATAAATCTAGCGGTGGCCCCACCATTTCAATGGCTGGAGCCTGCCCCCGCAGCGATCGCCACGCCGCCACCGGCAATCCTTTTAGTAACCAGCGAGTCAGCCGATTCGCCACATGAAAGCGCGGCGACTCCGGTTGCAGCGGCACATCAAAGAGTTCATGCAGATACCGATTCGATCGACCGTAGCGTCGCCACTGACTGCCCAAATCCTTGAGGGTTGAGCGGTGACGATGGCGAATGATGGCGTCTTGGGCAAAATGCACTTTCCAATCGCCTGTCATTTGAATGCGCCAGCACAAATCTGCGTCGCCCCCGGTGGTGAGATAGGGACGAAACAGGCCAGACTTTTGCAGCGCTACTTTGCGGACGGCGAGGTTCGCAGTCTGACCGTAGGGATAGAACGAGTGAGCAATGGTGAACTTTTGGGACAAAATTTCCCGCTGCTCCGCGAACTGCTCTAGCCAGGAATCCCCGGGCAAGGCTTTAATTTCGCCGACCACCAACCCCACGGATGCGGCGTCGAAGGGAGCGACCATCCGCGTGAGCCATGTTGGCTCGGGGCGACAGTCCGCATCGGTAAAGACCAAAATGTCGCCCTGGGCGGCGCGAATCCCTCGGTTTCTCGCGGCGTAGGAACTTTGAATTGCCGTCTCAGACAGAGGCCGAACGGTGACGCCTTGCTGGCGGGCGCGATCGCTCAAGTCCTGTAGCTGTGACCAGGTACCGTCTTGACTATGGTTATCCACCAGCAAAAATTCCACCTGGGCAGCGGGGAAGGTCTGCGCCAGTAAACAGGCGGCTAAATCCGGCAGATCTTGCATGCCGTTATAGATCGGAATAATGACGGAAACCGCAATAGTCATAGCAATGTTGTGGGGGCTCGCTTGCAATCAGGCAAATCGGTCAGCATCGACCGAGAAAGAGCAATCATTTCCCACAGGATGCCCAAATTTTGAGCAGGCGGCCCTCCAGCCAGAGCTTAAAACTCGATGAGCGATAAAGCTTACGCCTCATTCACGAGAATGCCTGACTGCGTCGCTCTGGAGCGCTGCCAATGAGGAGAATGTCGCAACCTGGTCAAGTTCTGCTAAAGCCGATAGCCTCGGGGGGTGATCAACTGATTGGCATAAAGCTGTGTACTGCGATTGCCGATGATGACGGTGGTCAGCATGTCGATGGGGTGGTCTAACAGGTCTCCCAGGGTGGTGACGATGATGCTTTCATCGGGACGATAGGCCGATCGCACGAGTGCTGCGGGAGTCTCCGCCGAGCGATGCTGGAGAATGAGCTGCTGAGCGATCGCAATCTGCTCGGTGCGCTTTTGCGATTTGGGGTTGTATAGCGCGATGACAAAGTCCGCCGCCGCTGCCGCTGCCAATCGTTTTTCGATCACCGGCCAGGGCGTCAGCAGATCGCTGAGGCTAATGGCGCAAAAATCGTGCATCAACGGTGCCCCCACTCGGGCCGCTGCCGCCTGCAACGCCGAAATGCCCGGATAGCTGGTCACGGTGGGCGTTTGGCCATCCCATCCCTGAGCCTGCAACGTTTCCAGCACCAGGCCCGCCATCGCGTAAATGCCGCAGTCGCCCGAGGAGATCACTGCCACCGTGAGGCCCCACTGGGCCAGAGCGATCGCCCGCTCCGCCCGCTGCTGTTCTTGAGTGATGGGCCATCCTTCGACGATTTGCCCCGGTCGCAATAAGGGGCGAATCAGATCGACATACAGGCTGTAGCCGATAATGGCATCCGCTTGAGACAAGGCGTCTTTGGCGGCAGGGGTAATTTGATCGAGGCTGCCAGGGCCGGTGCCCACTAAACTCAACTGTCCTGGGCGTCCGGTATATTCTCCATTGGCTTCCGCGACGGCCACAGTCACTGCGCCCGGTTCCCCCACTTCGCGGATCACCTTTTTGGTGATGCAAAGGCAGTTTTCGGCAGTCTTCACAGGGCAATCGCCTGCTGAGGTGGACGGGGGAGCGATCGCCATCGCCGCCCGAATCGCTGCGGCTTCAGCCACGCTGGGAGTCCCTACTGCCTGCTCCACGACGGGAGAAGGATGGGGGACGGGCACCGATCTCAATTCGTTGGCAGTAAAGCATTTCAGCGGCCAATGATGAGCCTGACACAGGGCTAGCAGCCCCGTTTCATCAGCCTTGAGATCGAGGGTAGCAATGCCCGCCACAGCGGCTAGGGCCAAATGGCGCAATCGCAATGTGTCCGCGATCGCCCGCTCCATTAATGCTTGGGAGGTACCCCGCTCGCACCCCAGCCCCACCCAAAGCACGCGCGGATGCCACTGCACTTTCGGCATGGTCGCTTCGACATCAAACCGTCGCTGAATCGGACTAATCCAAACCCTGGCTTGGGGCGAGACTGCGGTCTTGCTCGCCGGGGTGGGGACTTCGGGCCAGCCAAACTGAAACGGATGGTGAGCGGGCAAATGTTGTTGCCACAGAGTCGTGCCCGCCTCTTGGATGACTTGAATGGCCTCACCCCGGGCGATCGCACTCGCCACCCCTGTCCAATTGCCAGTCCCGCGCTGCCAGCCAAAGGGCTCACCGAGCACATCAATTCCGGGTAGTTGTTGCTGCTGGGCGGCGCTGGTAATCACGGGAGTCGCGGCCAACAGCTGGCTGATGCGTTGGGTGAGGCGATCGCCGCCCCCCTGGTGCCCACCGCAGAGACTAATGGCAAATTGCCCCGCGTCATCCACCACCACCACCGCCGGATCGGTCGCTTTATCAGTGAGCAGCGGCGCAATCAGACGCACCACCGCGCCACTAGCCAGCGCAAAAATGAATCCGGTTTGGGCGGGCCACAACTGGGCAACCACCGCCTTTAGGGAACCCGAGTAGGTTTTAACCGCCAGGTCGGCGGGGAGATCGACCGTGGAGGCCACTGTCTCGGGCAACCAAAGCGTCGCTGGTAAGGCCTGACAAACCAGAATGAGAGATCGCGCCCCCGTGGCCGTGGTGGTAATAGCAGCAAACAAAAAATCACATTCCTGATGTCACTGGCAACGAGCATAGCAAGCCAAGTTCCCTTGTGCGCCCATCAGCTGGGGCGGCGCGGTCAAATCAGGTAAACGAGGGCTGGCGGAACGACTGACTGGATGACAAGAGGCTGGAACATTCAGGAATCTCTCAAATAGAGTCGATATGCTGAAGGGGTTCTCAAGCCGGGTGTGAAACATGCAGGTGGCAACGCCGATTGTCAAAGATTTGGTGTTTGTGGGGGGCGGGCATACCCACGCGATCGTGCTGCGCAAGTTTGGCATGAATCCCCTGCCGGGGGTGCGCCTGACGCTGATTACGAATCTGGTCGATACGCCCTATTCCGGCATGTTGCCCTGCCACATTTCCGGCCTGTACGACTTCGATGAGTCGCATATTGACCTGCGCCCCCTAAGCCGATTTGCGAACTGCCAACTGCTGATGGATCGAGCCGTGGCGATCGATGTCGCGAATCAGCAGGTCATCTGCGCTCACCATCCTCCCGTAGCGTTTGACGTGCTCTCTATCGACACGGGCAGCACCCCAGCGACGGTGGCCGTGCCCGGTGCCCAGGAATACGCGATTCCGGCGAAACCCGTGCCCGATTTGCTCAAAGCCTGGGCTGGTTTTCTAGAGGAGGTGCAGCACTCGGCTCCAGGACCGATTTCGTTCGCCGTAGTCGGCGGCGGCGTGGGGGGCGTCGAGCTGACGTTGAACATGCAGATGCGTCTGTGGCACTTGCTGGACGAGCTGGGGCGATCGCGCGACGACCTCACCATCCACCTGTTTCATCGCGGTGAGGAAATCGCCAATGGCCGCAACCGCAGCACTCGCAAGCTACTGCATCGCCGCTTTGTGGAACGAGGCGTGCAACTGCATTTGCAGGAGTCGGTGTGTGCCATCGAGCCCGTCGGTGATGACCAGCGGCGGGTGCGGTGCGAGTCGGGCTTGGTGGTGGAGTGCGATCGCGTTTTCTGGGTTACGAATGCCTCCTCCCCCGGCTGGATTCAGGGTTCCGGACTCGCCACCGATGACGACGGCTTTCTGCTGGTGAAAGACACCCTGCAAAGCTGTTCTCATCCCCACGTCTTCGCGGCGGGGGATGTGGCGACCATGCAAAACCATCCCCGGCCCAAGGCAGGCGTGTTCGCCGTAAGGCAAGGGCCGCCGCTGTTTCATAACTTGCAGGCATATCTGAAACGAGAACCGCTGCAACCGTTCGCCCCGCAAAAGCAGTACCTCAACATTATTGATACCGGGGATGGCAGCGCGATCGCTTCCCGTGGTCCCTTCACGTTTGAATCCAAGCTCATGCGGGCATGGAAGAATCGCATCGATCGCAAGTTCATGAGTCTGTTCAGCGCCTTTCCTGACATGGGGGCGGAGTCGCCCAGTCGAGGACAGCCAGAGATCGCCGCTGCGCCTGCGCCGTCGATGTATTGCGCCGGGTGTGGCTCGAAGGTGGGCAGTGACGTGTTGCGGCGGGCCTTGGCACGGCTGGCGATTTCCCCCACATCCTTAAAAAAGGGAGGTAACAACCTTACGGTCGGGAGTCAAACAGACCATGTGCTGGTGGGGTTGGCATCGCCGGATGATGCGGCGGTGGTGCGGGTGCCGCCCGGCAAGCTCATGGTGCATACCGTCGATTTTTTTAACGCCTTGGTGGATGACCCATTTGTGTTTGGGCAAATCGTGGTGAAGCACTGCCTGAATGATTTGTACGCCATGGGGGCCGAACCGCAGACGGTGCTGGCGATCGCCACCCTGCCCCACGCCACAACGGACAAGCAAACCGAAACCCTGTTTCATCTGCTCTCGGGCGTCCAAAAAGCCCTCATGGCAACGCAGACGCCCCTCGTCGGCGGCCACACCACCGAAGGCGAGCAACTGGCCCTCGGTCTGGCCTGCAATGGTCTGGTGGAAGAATCGGCCCTGCTCCCGAAGGGGGGAATGCAGCCAGGAGAGGCACTGATTTTGACCCAGCCGTTGGGCACGGGTACCCTGTTCGCGGCTGACATGCAGAAAAAAGCTAAGGGTCGGTGGATCGAGAACGCGATCGCCCACATGATTCAGCCCAGTGCGACAGCGATGCAAGTTTTCCGACAACATGGCGTCACCGCCTGCACCGATGTCACGGGATTCGGCCTGCTGGGGCACCTGCTGGAAATGGTGGAAGCGGCACAGGTCGCCGTGTCGTTGGAGTTGACCAACCTGCCGCTGCTGGAGGGCGCAATGAACACGCTACAACAGGGCCTCGTCAGTTCCCTGCAGCCGCAAAATCTCCAGGCGGCGAGGGCGCTAGCCAATGCGGCAGCCTACGCCCAGCGCCCCGACTATCCCATCCTGTTTGATCCGCAGACGGCGGGGGGCTTGTTGGCGACAGTGCCGAGCGATCGCGCGACGGATTGTGTGGCCCAGCTGCGCGATCGCGGCTACCCCGCCGCCACCCGCATCGGCACTGTGCAGCCGTTTCGCGCGGCCCAACCGCCCATTACAATTGAGGCATGGTAAAGCGTTTAGACATTCAAGATTTTTTGACGGCGGCTGGCCCGATTCTAGACGTGCGCAGTCCCGGTGAATATGAGCAGGGACACATCCCCGGAGCCATCAGCTTGCCCCTGTTCACCAATGACGAACGGGCGCAAGTGGGGACGTGCTACAAACAGCAGGGGCGCGATGCGGCGGTAGAACTGGGGTTTGACCTGGTGGGGCCAAAGCTGGGGGCAATCGTGCGCCAGGGCAAAGCGATCGCTCCAGATCACCGTCTGCGCATCCACTGCTGGCGCGGGGGCATGCGCAGCGGCAGCGTCGCCTGGTGCCTGGAAACCGCTGGGTTGCAAGTGGCAACCCTGGAGGGCGGCTACAAAGCCTTTCGCCGCTGGGCGCGGCAGGTATTCAGCACGCCCCGGCAAATCATTGTGCTCGGCGGCATGACGGGCACCGGCAAAACCCAGATTTTGCATGCCCTGGCACAACTGGGCGAACAAGTGCTCGATCTCGAAGGACTCGCCAACCATCGCGGTAGCAGCTACGGCAGTCTGGACATGCCGCCCCAACCCAGCACCGAACAATTTGAGAATCTAATCGGAGATCGCCTCGCCCACCTCGATCCCGCCCGCCCCGTGTGGATTGAAGCCGAAAGCAAGCGAGTCGGCACCTGCCGCGTGCCCCCCGAACTCTTTGACCAGATGGAAGCCGCCCCCACCCTCGAAGTCGTCCGCCCCCTCGAAGAACGACTCGACATCCTGGTAGAAATTTACGGCCAAACCGATCGCCAGGGTCTCATCGACGCCACCCAGCGCATTCGCAAACGCCTCGGCGGACAGCGCACCCAAGCAGCGGTGGACTGTCTCCATCGCGGCGAACTGCGGGAAGTCTGCAAAATCGTGCTCGACTACTACGATCGCACCTACCGCTACGATTTAGAACGCCGCAATCAAGTCATTCCCCAACTGGATATTGCTGGCCACGACCCGACCGCCGCCGCCCAACTGCTGATCGAGAAAGCGCCCTTTTTGCTGTCAACTAACGGGGCTCGCTAACCAGCGCTTTCCCCAATCCCCGGCGTCGCTTACCCTAAGGCGTGGGTGTCCCCCAATTCTCCGAAACTGGACAACGTTTCCAGCATTGGCCAAGCCCCCTTCAGCAAGGGGGCAGCGACAGCGGGGGAGCCTCGATCTGTAGTGCTAAACCGCGTCTAAGTTGAAAACTGGAGTCATGTTTGGTCATCAAAACCTCACCTAACCTCCCTTTGAAAAGGAGAGGAACCAGACTGTCATTAAGCCTCTCCTTGAGAAGGAGGTATCTGTTTAGCGTCAGGCTGCTACTGATCCCCCTAAATCCCCCTTAACAAGGGGGACTTCGAGCCGGGATATTCTGAGCCCCCTTGGCAAGGGGGCAGCGACAGCGGGGGATCTCAAGCCCCGCTAAACAGATACAGAAGGAGAGGTGCCGCAGGCGGTGAGGTCGGACAAGCGTCAAAACTCCACTTCTGAACCTGGATGAGGTTTAGTTTGCAGAATCGATATTCACGGTAGCGGGCAGCGGCCATGTTCCTCAAAACGTTAGAGCTGAGGCATTTTCGCAATTACGAAACCCAACGGGTCGAGTTCACGGCCCCGAAAACTATCTTGCTGGGCGAAAATGCCCAGGGCAAATCGAACCTGCTGGAATCAGTGGAACTGCTCGCCACGCTGAAATCCCATCGCACGAGCCGCGATCGCGACCTGATTCAAGATGGCTTCGCCACCGCCCACATCAGCGCCGAAGTCCGCCGCGACGTGAGTTACGCCGACCTCGCCATCACCCTGCGGGAAAAAGGCCGCCGCACCGTCGCCCGCAGTGGCGAAAAGCTGCGCCGCCAACTGGACTTTCTCGGTGCCCTCAACGCCGTGCAATTCTCCAGCCTCGATCTGGACTTGGTGCGCGGCGGGCCGGGCGTACGCCGCGTCTGGCTCGACACTCTGCTCACCCAACTAGAACCCGTCTACGCCTACATTTTGGGGCAGTATCAGCAAGCCCTCAAGCAGCGCAACGCCCTGCTGAAGCAAGACGATCGCACCCCCGATGCGGCGCAACTGGCCCTGTGGGATGCCCAACTGGCCGCCCTCGGCACCCGCGTGATTCGGCGGCGATCGCGCGGGCTGGCCCGCCTGGTGCCCATCGCCCAATACTGGCACAGCGCCATCAGCGGCAAAACCGAAAATCTAGTGCTGCAATATGCCCCCAACGTCCCTCTTACTGAAGATGACCCCCAAGTGATTCAAGCTGCGTTTTTAGAGAAAATCCAGCAGCGAGCGATCGCCGAGCAGCACCAGCACACCAGCCTCGTCGGCCCCCATCGCGACGACATCGACTTCACCATCAACGACACCCCCGCCCGGCAGTACGGCTCCCAAGGACAACAGCGCACCCTCGTCCTCGCCCTCAAACTGGCGGAACTGGAGCTGATCGAAACCGTCGTCGGCGAACCACCTCTGCTGCTGCTGGATGATGTGCTCGCCGAACTCGACTTAAAGCGGCAAAATCAGCTGTTAGAGGCGATCGGCGATCGCTTTCAAACCCTCATTACCACCACCCATCTGGGCGCGTTTGACGCCGATTGGCTCCAGCGATCGCAAATCTGTACCGTCCAGGCAGGCCAGATCATGACTGACCCCAAACATAACCGCCACAACACCACCCCCCTTTAGGTAAAGTCCAAGACTTACATGCTCACCAAAGGACTTAAAATCAGGGGTCGATAGCTTATCGCCGTGCCCCCCAAACAGGCCGGTCAATCAGAGCATCGACAATGTATCAATAAAAACACCAAAATAGCCAATAGAACCGCGACGTCCAAGCCTGGTATCTGCCAAATAACCGCATGACAGAGTTGAGAAGGTATTTCAGAGAAAACCTTTTGACTCTAAAATTCGGAAAACCCTGAGTCATAGCTGTATAAACCGACATCACTCTGACTAAACTTTCGCTGAAAATGAGAAAGCGGTCAGTTCGACGACTGTAACCTAGTCTCTTCGCAAGTTTTCTTGATTAGACTAGATTCGAAAGTAGTTCCCTGAAATCGTTCCTGTAGGTTTGCGATGACAATCGATCCATATAAAATGCTGTTGATAGACGACGATCCCAACGATATAGAACTCGTCCAACTAGCGATTCAAGACCTCAACTTTATTCAAACTTTAGATGTTTTGACCGACGGGGCTCAAGCCCTCGAATACTTAGTGGGCAACCAAAATCGACAACCCGCACCCTCACTGCCACAATTTGTGTTGATGGACTTAAAGCTGCCAAAATTAACGGGGATTGAAGTTTTACAGGCAATTCGTCAAAATCGTCGGACACGAACTTTGCCGGTTGTTATTATGACTTCATCGTCAGAAGATAGCGATATCAGGGACTGTTACGAACTAGGCGTAAATAGCTACGTCGTCAAACCATTAGATTTTTATCGATTTCAGGAATTCGTGAAATCGGTTGGAAGCTATTGGATGACGATTAATTCCCCCTTAGCGTTTTGACGCCGTAACGGGAATCATAAGGGCAACTTAGGGGATCTCCGCATTCATGGCCAATCGTTTTCTCTCCATTCAAGGAGCGACTACTGATCTTTCTGACAGCAATCAACCGATTGCTACGCCATCTTCCCTGCGGTTAATGATTGTCGAAGACGTCCAAGAAGATGTAGAACTCATTGAGTTAGCACTGAATACTGCTGGCATTGACTGCGCCATACAAGTTGCCGATTCTCTACAGAAATGCGAATCACTGCTGCAAAATGAGGAATTCGATGCAGTGCTAGCTGATTACCGACTGCCAGGGCTGCATGCTCCGGATGTGTTTCAGGCAGTACAGGCACAAAAACCGTTTTTGCCTTTTATTTTAGTGACCGGCAGCTTAGGCGAAGAGGCGGCAGTTGAATGCATCAAAACGGGCATGACCGATTATGTCTTGAAAGATCGGCTTTACCGTCTACCAACCGTATTAGGCAGAGCGTTAGCTGAGGCTCAACTTAAACAGCAGCAGCGTCGGGCGTTAAGACAGATTGAGCAACAAGCTTGGCGAGAGTCCATCCTTAATCAGATTTTTCAGGCCATTCGCGAAACGCTAATTTCTGAAGAGGTGCTGCAAACAACCGTTGATCAATTGCAAGCGGCCTTAGGAGTCGATCGCTGCATCGTGGCCCAGCCAACCCTCGACGGAGAACAGGTCATTGTTGAGTATGTCAGTCTGTCTTCGCCGGAATTGCCCAGTTTCCAAGGATTGGCTTGTCAGCTATGTCGTCATTTTGCGCCCCAGTTAAAGGCCGGGCAGCAGCTTATGCTCACGGTCGAAGATACGGCGCTGTCACTAATAGAAGCCGATTTTTTGCAAGAATATGGCCTGCAATCGGCCCTGTTAACGCCACTCAACTACCAACAAGAGTATTTGGGGGCGTTGACGTTACATCAGATTGACTCACCCCGCCAGTGGAGTTGGGCGGAGCGATCGCTGGTGCAAGCAGTTGCAGAACAATGTGCGATCGCCATTTATCAAATCAAACTCTATGCCCAAGCCCAAAACGAATTAGAACAACGACGACGAATCGAAGACCAACTGCGTCATGACGCCTTTCACGACGGTTTAACGGGTCTTCCTAATCGGGCCTTGTTTTTAGATCGGCTCAACCATGCCCGCCAAATCGCCCATCGCGACCAGACCGAAACCGCGCCCCATGAGTTGGGAGATTTTGCGGTGTTGTTTTTAGATTTGGATGACTTTCGCATTGTTAATGACAGTCTGGGCCACGATGCTGGGGATTTTTTGTTGCAAGTAGTCGCAACTCGCCTGGATCAATGCCTGCGGGTAGGTGATACCCTGGCGCGCACCAGCGGCGATGAGTTTGCCATTTTGCTCGAAGATATCAACAGCATTGATGATGTGCTGGTAGTGGTGGAAAGCATTCAAGCGATCTTGCAACAGCCCATCACCCTGGAATCACAAGAAATTTTCATCAGCTCTTGCATCGGCATCGTCATCGATGCCCCCAACTATGATGATGCCTCGCAGTTGCTCCGCGATGCCGACACCGCCATGTATCAAGCGAAGAATAAGGGGCGCAACAGCTATCAGATTTTTAACTGGACGATGCATACAGAGGTCAAGCAGCGACTACAACTAGAAAACGACCTCCGCCGCGCTTTAAATAAAGATGAGTTTGTCCTGTTTTATCAACCCATTTATCGGCTGTCGCCCCAGCAAAAGCACCGACTGTGCGGCTTTGAAGCTCTGATTCGCTGGCATGACCCCGAGTTAGGGATGCGATCGCCTGACAGTTTTATCCCCATTGCCGAACAAACTGGACTGATCTTACCGATGGGCGAATGGGTGATTTGGCAGGCCTGCCGTCAATGGCAGCAATGGATACAGCGCTGGCCGCAGTTGCAACAGGGCGGTAACATCAGCGTCAATCTTTCTCCCATGCAGTTTGTGCAGCCTGATTTACCCGGCCAAATTGACCGCATTGTTAGCCATACCGGCATCAACTTTCGGCAGTTGCGCATCGAAATCACTGAAAGCGCACTGATGCAAAACGAAACAGCCGCCTTAGAGACGTTAAAGCAGCTCAAGGCGAAAAATATTCAAGTGGCGATGGATGATTTTGGGACGGGCTATTCGTCTCTGAGTTATTTGCTCCGCTTTCCCAAAGATGTCCTCAAGATTGATAAGTCATTCATCTCAACTCTGGAGCAGAGTTCTGACAGTCAGGCCATCGTCAAAACCATTATGGCACTGGGGAAAAATATGGAACTTGACATCGTCGCCGAGGGCATCGAAACGGCTGCGCAGGTACAGTTTTTATTAGAACAAGGCTGTGCTTTGGGGCAGGGCTACTGGTTTTCTGAGCCCCTCACTGAGGTCCAAGCCGAGCAAATCCTAGAGCAGCATTTTGCCACGAGTTAACGCGATCGCACTCCTTCGCAGATTGCGCTGGCTCGCGCCCACTAGTGCAGCGTCAAAGCTTGATTTTAGGGTAGACAGAGGTCAACTTGCTTCTGGCATCATCAACTTTCATCTGCCAATCAACTCCTCGCTGAGCATTGTTGATGTCGGTCGACCAAGCGGCAATTTCATCTCTGAGGGTGTCAATATCGCCAAAGCGCCTGCCGTCAACACACTGACGTGTCATCGCGCTCAACTCGTTTTCAGCAATATTGAGCCAACTGCCGTGTTTAGGAGTATGGCAAAACTGAAGACGTCGGACTAATTGGCGGGCCCGCTCAGGTTCAAAGGCTTCATAGAAAGCTCCCTTGGTGTGGGTATTGAGGTTGTCGCAGACCAGTAAAACTTGCTCGCACTTGGCGTAGCGCCCTTCTAGCAAAGCGGCCACTTCTATCGCCCAGTCGACCTTTGTCCGCCGGGCTCGCGCCGTTGCTTGCCGCCAACCGCTCAGCGGTTCTGTGAACATGAAGATACTGGCGGTTCCTGCGCGCTCATATTCGTAGTCGACCCGTTTAGGATGCTTCACAGTGGCTTCAATCGGTTGAATAATTTCTTTGTGGAACTGAATCGGTTGCTCGTCCATGCAGATCACCGGACAGCTCGCGTCATAAGGCCGAGCATAGACATCCAAGACTTCTTCCATCTGCGCCACAAACTCGCTATTGGCCTCAGGTGGAATCACCCAATACTCTATCTTGCGGTTGCTCATCCCATTTTTTTCAGCGTCTGGCGGATGGTTTCGTGGCTCACTGATTCAACAATATCTAACTCAACCACTTGGCGGGCCAGCAGCCGCAGTGACCAGTTACCATACCCCTTGGGTGGTTTGCCTAGACGCATCGCAATCACCTGCGCTTCTTGCTCCCCATCAAGTAACTTTGGCGTTGGCGCACTCTGCCGTTTCAGGCCGTTTACGGCGACTTCGAACCCCTGCTCTACTAAACGTTTACGGATGTTCTCAACGGTTTTTGTCCGACAGCAAAAAGCTTCGGCAATGCGTTCATCAGTCCAGTTTGGTCCTGAGGCATCCGCTTTCAGCAAAATTTGAGCCCGGCGAACTTTCTGGCTACTGCCTTTGAGCTTTTTTATGACGCTTTGTAGTTCCTCTTGTTCGCATTTGCTCAGGCGGACAATATATTTCTTGGGCATGGGGTAAGGCTTTCATCGTCTCAGTTTCATCTTCTACAACAGTATTGACTACCCTAATTCTTTGCGTTGACGTTGCACTAGTCTCTTGATCGAGTGAGCATTTTACAGCACCACGCAACTGGCTGGAGGCTAAGCCCCCATCAAGTCTTGCGTTGACCCTTTATCCTTAAGTAAAGATAAATAAAAGCCCTGAGACCCATGATAGATATTGCTGCTCCCAACCCCTCTCTGCAAATTGCTGTGATTGGGGATGTCCATGACCAATGGGATGAGCAAGATATCGCGGCATTACAAAGCCTGAAAGTCGATTTAGTGCTGTTTGTGGGCGATTTTGGCAATGAGTCAGTGGATGTAGTGCGCTCGATCGCCTCTCTGCCCTTGCCCAAAGCCGCAATTTTTGGCAACCACGATGCTTGGTATACGGCCACTCCCTGGGGTCGCCGTAAATGTCCTTATGATCGCCAGAGCGAAGATTGGGTCCAACAGCAAATCGATTTGCTAGGGCCAGCGGATGTTAGCTACAGCAAACGCGATTTTCCGGAGTTGGGGGTGACGGTGATTGGGGGGCGGCCTTTTAGTTGGGGCGGCTCTGAGTGGAAATATGAGGCGTTTTATCGCGATCGCTACGGCGTCCACAGTTTTGAGGAATCTCTGGCGCGGATGAAAGCGGCCATTGATGCTGCGGCCTTTGACACTTTAATTTTCGTCGGTCACTGCGGACCAACGGGGCTAGGCGATGCGCCCGAATCTCCCTGCGGACGGGATTGGAAACCCCTGGGCGGTGATTTTGGCGATCCTGATTTTGCGGCGGCGATCGCCTATGCTCAGCGGCTTGGCAAATCAGTGCCTCTCGTGACCTTTGGCCACATGCATCACCACTTGCGCCATCGGCAAGATCGGCTGCGACAACGAGTCAGTCGCGATTCTGCTGACACGCTTTATCTCAATGTCGCTTGCGTTCCCCGTATCGTGCAAACGGCCACGACCTGCGCCCACAATTTTTCCCTGGTCACCTTGACTAAGCAGCAGGTACAGCGATCGCACCTCGTTTGGGTAGACCAGACTCACACCATCACCTCGACAGAAGACTTGCTGGCTGAGTTATCACCCCAAAAACCGTTACAACCCCTAAGCTAGCTAATCAGAGGTAACCACCTATCTCGAACAGGTTTTGCAAGTTCCCCTACCTAGTTGGATTTAACCTCCAGTTCCACCCTTAGACGACGGCAACAGGGGAGCTAAATCGAGGTAAGTTTCCACTTCATCCGCCAAGCCATCCAGCATGATTTCTCGTTGTTCGCGAAAGTTGGCAACGCCAGTCGGCAGTGACCCTAGCCCTCGCTGTTGGCGCAAGCAATTAAGCCAAGCCCGCCGCCAAGGGCCATTGTCGAATAATCCATGTAGATAGGTGCCCCACAAAGCTTGCCGCGTATCCACAATGCCCAGCGATTTGTCTTCAAAGAGGAAATCAAATTTCAGACTACTGGTGGCTTCTTCCGGGGCCACCAGTTGGGTGCGGCCTTGATGCAGTTCATATCCGGTGATCGGCAAGCCCAATTGCGGATATTGTGAACTGGTCTCGCGCTGGCGGGCAATTTTACGAGTGGTAATCACGGTGCGGATGGGTACCAGTTGCAAACCTTTATAACGCCCATCTTGTCCCTCGATGCCTTCTGGGTCGGCCAAATATTCCCCCATCATTTGGAAGCCACCACAAATGCCGAGGACAGTGCCGCCCGCGTGCATATAATTTTGAATCGCTTCGGCCAATCCCGATCGCTGCAAGACCAGCATGTCAGCGATCGTAGTTTTGGTACCGGGCAACACCACCGCATCGGGATAGCCCAAATCTTCGCCAGGACTGACATATCGCACGCGCACTGACTCTTCTGACTCCAGCGGGTCAAAGTCAGTGAAGTTGGAAATGTGCGGTAATTTGATTACCGCGATCGTAATCGAAGCATTTGCTTTGTTCGTCGTTCGTTCCAGCAAGGAGAGGGAATCTTCAGCCGGAAATGCCTGATTGAGCATGGGCAATACCCCAATCACCGGAATCCCCGTACGCTCTTGTAACCAGTCAATACCCGGTTGCAGGATGTCTTTTTGCCCACGAAATTTATTGATAATGATGCCTTTGACCAACTGCCGCTCATCAGGATCAAGCAGTTCTAACGTCCCCACAATGTGAGCAAACACCCCCCCTCGCTCAATGTCTGCCACCAATACCGTAGGCGCATTGAGATGCTTGGCCACCCGCATATTCGTCAGGTCACGATGTTTGAGGTTGATTTCGGCGGGGCTGCCCGCTCCTTCACACACCAAAAAATCAAATTCTTGTTCCAGGCGACTCAGACTTTCTTGAATCGCTTGCCAACCTGTGTCAAAAAACTTTTCGTAGTAATCTTTGGCGGCAATGCGACCCACAGCCCGTCCCCGCAGCACGACCTGTGAGGTCATATCGCCTTGGGGTTTGAGCAAAATGGGATTCATTTCTGCCTGGGGTGCAACCTTAGCAGCCCAAGCCTGCACCGCCTGGGCATACCCAATTTCGGCTCCGGCGTTCGTGACATAAGCGTTGAGGGCCATGTTTTGCCCTTTGAATGGGGCTACCCGCCAGCCGCGACGACTCAACATACGACAAAGGGCAGTGGCCACTAGGGATTTGCCTGCGTGGGATGTAGTACCCACTACCATAATCGCCTGCATGGTTGCCTCCAAAAAATTCCGCTGAGCTGTGGATGAGGATTTGTCGCCCGACTGATCGCAAAGGTTGACAAAAGTGTGGTCGACCAATTGTTGGTCACCTTGGCCTGCCGCCAGTCACCTTCGTAAGAATACCCAAGGCTAGAGCAAATACGCCAAGCGATCGCCGAAAACTTCCGTACAAGTGCGATGGGCTTAGGCGCGTATTTCGGCGTTTTTCCGTTATCGCCGAGAGATCAAACGCCGCTAATTGCGCCCCTGCATTCCTAAATAAGCTAGACCCAGAGATATTGCTCATATCTGGTTGAGCAATCAGTAAAGGCACGCGCTCAGATTTGGCAAGTGACCAGTGCTTGTGGCTCAAGATAACACTCTGACCACAGAGATCAGTCCCTGCCCCCGACGAAAAGACCGAAAGGCTGCTGCGGCCCCCTGAGAGAGAGTGAACAGCGGATATCCAGGACATTTTCCAGGACTGTCCCGAAAATGCTGAAAATCGCCGATTTTCGCTCAGACTGAAAAGATGCAAATTATCACCAAACATGTTCTCATCACGGCTCCTTTCATGACGCCGCAGCAAAACCTTGAGTGATTTTTGTAAAGTTTGTTGGAATCTCTTTGCCAGTTTTCTCAGCTAGTGTCGAGCAATCTGACAAAGAGATAACTAAAGATTAAGGGCCACCGTTTGAGAGGGGCAGAGATCAGCGCAGTTTGCAGGCAATCCACTTTAAAACTGATAGGATCAAGCCAATTTGAAAATAGTCATTCGCGAGAGTAAAAATACTTAGTCAAATTTTTGACCCTTGCCAGATGTTATCGGAAGCCCACAAAACCTCGGGAAAACCAGATGATGGTGACCTGATTCCGATACAATGACTTTAAAAGTATTTTTTTAATGAATCGCTTTACAATCCTATGTCTTTGAAGGCTGACGAATCGACTTTTGAGGCTGAAGTGCTGGGATCACCTGTTCCCGTCCTCGTCCATTTTTGGGCTCCCTGGTGTGGTGTATGCCGCTTAGTTGAGCCGCTGCTGCTGAGCTTGCAAGATGAGTGGTTAAGCAATTTCCGGTTGGTAGATGTCAATGCTGATGAGAACTTCCGGTTGGCAAACCAGTATCGCTTGACCACATTACCCACGATTTTGCTGTTTCAGAATGGTGAGCTTTGCCACCGCATTGAGGGCATCAACAGCCGTGATGGACTCAAGGCTTCCTTAGCCAAGTATCTGAATGCTTGTAGTCATCAGCTTGTCGGCTTAGAACCCGCAATCAAAATTCAGCCTTACACCGAAGCTTAGGTCAGCATTGCCATCTCATTGGTCGAGACCGCTGACCGATGAGGGCAAATATCCTGCAATCAGAATGTCAGAGGCAATTGGCGTTAATGTGACATCGGTCAGGCCAATTGCCTCGTTCATTTTGCCAATGCCTAAGTCACCCACAGGGGTTGGGCAGTTCGTACCCCCGATAATTTTGGGGGCAATGAATGCGTAGACTTTTTGGACGCAGCTTTGCGCGATCGCCCTGGCCGCTAACTGGCCACCACATTCCCAGAGTACTGATCGCAGCCCCCGCCCTTGCAACACCTGTAATACTTCTCGCGGTTCTAAAGCGGGCAGTGTGATCACTTCTATCCCTTGCTGTGCGAGCTTTGCGGCGCGGCTGGCAGAATGCTGCTCACTGCAAAAGACCACTGTCTGAGCCGCTTCAACTTCCCAGAGATGGGCCTGCTCGGGCAAATCAAGCTGGCGACTCATCACCACTCGGAGGGGATTGCGATCGCTCTGCCCATGACTCGTTAACCGAGGATTATCGCGGCGCACGGTTTCTCCCCCAACAATCACCGCATCGCACTGGCTGCGCAGCCGATGCACCCAGGCCCGTGAGTCGGGACCCGTGACCCAGGCGCTGTGCCCCGTCAAGGCAGCAATCTTGCCGTCCAGCGTCATGGCATATTTCAAAATGCCAAAGGGCCGCTGCTGCAAAATGCTGTGGCAAAATGCTTCGTTCAACTGTTGACATGCGGCTTCATCGATGCCAACAGTCACCTCAATGCCAGCCTGTCGCAGCCGTTCAACGCCACCGCCTGCCACGCGCGGATCAGGGTCAATCATGCCCACAACGACTCGACGAATGCCCGCCGCCATAATGGCTTCGGTACAGGGGGGAGTCCGTCCGGTGTGGTTGCACGGTTCGAGGTTGACGTACAGAGTACTGCCGGAAGCGCGATCGCCCGCCGCTCTGAGGGCAAACACTTCGGCGTGGGGCTGTCCGGCACCGGGATGCCAACCCTCGCCCACGACTTCCCCATCCTTAACAATTACCGATCCGACTAGAGGATTGGGGGACGTTTTGCCGATTGCCTGTTGCGCCAGTTCACGGCAACGCTGCATCCAACGGTGATCGTCGGCTTGGTGGGCGATCGTCGACGACATGGCACAACCTTCAACCTTTATTCAACTGCATCGGCTAAACGCCGTGGTTGCTCAAAACTCAAGCAATTCGTGTGGCAATTCTCTCATCTGATGGGGAGTCCATTATGCGGAGTCGCCTACCGCCAGGGCTGGTAATTCCAGATATCGCAACTGTTGCCGACAGCCCAAATCCATACAGCAGAACAATTTTACTATGCCCTGACTCAACACCATAACATTGAGAGTAGCTTCATATCTGTAATCTTCTTTTAAGATTTTCTCTGGCGGCTGTGTTAAGTTGCGTAAACAGTGGGTGACTTGCCCTTTGTACTGTTGCCAACGTTTTGCAGGAATTCATGATGACTTCGACTACTTCAGCAGTGAAGACCTTTATCGCAGCGTACGACGGTCAATCCTTACTCGGTCAAGACCTGGAAAAGGCGACCGATCAGCTTTTTGCGAGTTTGCCATTTCGTGATTTGCTACTGGCTTTGATTAATGCGCCCGCCTTTGCACCAGAACTCGGACAAGAATTTGCCATGGCCGGGGCCATCACAGGGCTATCGGCTTGTCGGCGCTTGCGCAGCTGTTTGAATGGCTCTCTCAGTCACTTTTTTGGCCTCATGTCCGAACTCTTAGGCGCATTTGACATGTCGTCTGGGGTCTTATGGACTGAGATGGCAACGCAAATTCGTCGGTCCTCGCTCGGGCAAGAAAAGCTTCTGCAAGTGCTGGTTCATGGTTCTGCTGGGGAGTTTTACCGGCAACTGGCCGAGCATCTGGTGGAAGCAGATCCCCACGCCATTTATCCCACCTCTAGCTATCGTCAGAGTCAGGGCTTTGTGGTCAGCACCGATGACGATCAGACGGTCGAAGCGGTCATGACTTCCAGCACCTTTACCTCTATTCGCGTGTTGGAAAATGTGCTTGATCCGCAGCAAACTATTCTGCGCGACATGTACATCTCGGCGGGTCGCTGTGTCGCGCTGCTGGATCAAAACGTTGAGCGCTTTTATGGCGAACAGATTGAGCATTACTTTACCCATCACGATATTCAGTTGGACAAACTGGTGTATCGGGCGATGGAAGTCGATAAGGGCATTCACACCGTAGAGCGAATGCTGGGCGACTTTAAGCGCTTGGGCGTTTCGCGAAATGAGCCCGTGCTCATTGTCGGGGGTGGCGTTCTGACGGATACGGGCGGTTTAGCCTGCGCTTTGTATCACCGCAATACGCCCTACGTCATGCTATCCACTTCCATTGTGGCGGGCATTGATGCTGGCCCCTCGCCCCGCACCTGCTGCGACGGTTTTGGCTATAAAAATTTGTTTGGGGCTTACCACGCCCCGGTGCTGTCGATTACCGATCGCGCTTTTTTCAAGACTTTAAAGGAAGGGTGGTTGCGTCACGGCATTGCGGAAATCATCAAAATGGCGACGGTCAAGGATGCCGAGCTGTTTGCGTATTTAGAGCAGGCGGGACCTGAGCTCATCGCCACTCGCTTTGGCACGTTGGACTGTCCAGCCGATGCGCCCATTTGCGAACTGTCGCAGAAAATCCTCGGCGCAGCGATGCGCAGCTATGTCGAGGCGGAATACGACAATCTGTACGAAACCCATCAGTGCCGCCCCCACGCCTACGGTCATACCTGGTCGCCTGGGTTTGAAATTGCGGCGGGTTTGCTGCATGGTCACGCGGTCGCGATCGGCATGGGTTTTGGCGCTTACCTGAGCTATCGCCATGAGTGGATTAGTAAAGCCGATTTCCATCGCATTTTGAATTTGATTAACTCCTTTGGGCTCAGCCTGTGGAGTGATGTGCTGCTCGATCGCGACCTCATGTGGGAAGCCCAAGAAAAAATGGTGCAAAAGCGCGGAAATAATTTGGTGGCTCCGCTGCCAAAGGGCACGATTGGTCAGTGTGGCTACCTCAACGCCATGACCCAAGATGAGTTGATTATTGCCGTGTCGGAATATCAAGCCATCTGTGCGGAGTATCCCCGGGGTGGAGTGGGCATCGATCCGCTCTGTAGTGATGTGGGGCTGGAAGATCCTTCTACGGTGGCACATCACACTCCCGCGGCTGCCGAGATATTGTCGTCAGTGCAGGAGGCGATCGCGTAAGCCGATGTCAACGGAAATCTTTGACTGTGTCATTCCGCTCTTTAAAGTGCGGTGGAACACGCGGGCGGTGCTGGAGGGATTGACCCAGCACTACCAGCCCCGCACCATCCACATCATTACGCCCACAACCGAAGCGGCAGCTCTGCGCACTCAGGCCGCAAGCTGGCAGACCGCTCCGATTGTGGTGCACGAAGAGGAGCTGTTCTTTAGTCCCGTCGGCCTTTCCAAAGAAGCCATCTGCGCGGAGTTAGATTTAGGAGAATCTTTGTACACGCCAGGTTGGTTTTACCAGCAGCTTCTAAAGCTGGGGGCTTACGAGGGCATCCCTGACCTGAGCGAATGGTACTTAGTGTGGGATAGTGATTTGCTGCCAGTGGCTACCTGGCCAATTTTCCAAACAGTGGATGGGGCAACCAAACATACCTTTGCTCTGTTGCAAAGTAACCAAACGGGGAATGCCAAAATCGTGGATACCTGGGCCAATTGGATTCGCTCCGTCCTCAAGGTCGAGGCGATTATCGATGCAGCGGGAACATTTATTCCCCATCACATGTGGATGAAGCGATCGCACTTGCAGGCGATGGCCCAGCGGGTGCAAGCCTACTACGGTTCTGACGAACATTGGCTGAAGTTGATGATGCGATCGGCTAATGAGTTCGGCACCTACGGCGAATATTGGATCTATTCGTCCTGGGTAGCCGCGACGGCTCCTGATGATCTGGCATTCCACCCCTATGAAACCTATGGCGCAACCACAGAACGGTTCTTTGACGATGGCACCGGACTGTTTTCTGCGGCTTTAATGGAAACGCAAGCCGCGATCGACGCTCCGTTTTCACCGAGTTATGCCACCGTGTCGGCCTTTATTCAGCAAGCCTATGGCACTGATCCGTTGCCGTCTTCGCTGTCCTTTGAGAGCAGCCCTCGCCACCTCAAAAAAGATGAGAAGAACATGCATATTGAAGAGTCGCGATCGCGCTGGAATCCTCGCCGGGTAGCCACAGCGAGTTCTTAATCCCCGCTTCGAATCTGAGGCCTCATGAACAGGAAGGGATGGCTAATCAGCCGTCCCTTTTTGCTCAGCCCGGATCAGTCAAAGCTCGCACCACGCTCAACGGTAATTGGTGAACTGCAACGCCACTGGCCAGTCCGCAGACTTTAAGAGCTGAATGGCAGTTTGCAGATCATCTTTGGATTTGGCCGACACGCGCACCGCATCCCCTTGGATCGAGGCCTGCGCTTTTTTGACATTGTCACGGACAAATTTAGAAATGTCTTTGGCGATTTCTTTATCGATACCTTCCTTCAGCGTCACCACCTGCCGCACCCGCCCACCGCTTGCTGATTCGGCTTTGCCAAAGTCAAAAATCTTGAGCGATAAATTGCGTTTAGCCGCTTTGGTTTGCAAGATGGATTGCACCGATTGCAAGGTCATGTTGCTATCGGTTTCAAGCGTGATGGTGTTCTCGCTCAGATCAATCGCAGTTTTGCTGTCTTTGAGGTCATAGCGGTTGGTGATTTCGCGGCGCGCCTGATCGATCGCATTGACCAGTTCCTGGCGATCAAATTCGCTGACAACATCGAAAGAGTAGGTAGAGGCCATAAGCTCCAAACGGCTAACAACAAGCTAAGTGAAATGTTACGCGGGCGTGCAAGCAACGTCCTTAAAACCTATATCAATAATGCCGTTGGTTCAAACCTTTAGGCACAAAAAATTGCGTGAAGTGATGACTTACTCAGGGCAAGAAACATCGGTGGCAGATATTTCCTTTGGCCAGGAGCGATAAGGGGTCTTTGCCAGGTTGGAATTGTAATAGCGGGCGTCATGAGAAACTTCCGCTCCGGCCCAAGGTGGCAAATCAAAGATTTCGGTTTCACTTTCCAGCTCGACTTCGGCCATGACCAGACCGGCGTTGTCACCTAAAAATTCATCAATTTCCCATAAATGGCTACCGACGTTGATGCGATAGCGCCATTTTTCAATTAGGGGCGGCTGGCAGAGATCCGCAAGCATGGTCTCGGCATCGGCTAGCGGAATGTGATACTCAAACTCTTGGCGCGATACTCCGTTGGTCGGCCCTTTAATGGTGAGATAGCCGCGATCGCCCACCACCCGAGCCCGCACCGTCGTCCCATTTTGAGTGGGCACATAGCCTTGACGATACAGTGTGCCCTTGGCGTACTGGCGCCAGGCAACATCGGTCACCAAAAACTTACGCTCAATTTCTTGTGCCATTGCTGCTGCCCCGCACTAGACACGTTGATCATACCCCTCCCATCGTCCAGACTTTGCCAGTGTGGGTGTGCAAAAAGCTGAGAATTTCCACCGGAGTGGGCAGGGCGGCGATCGCGCCAGATTTCAGCGTCGTCAACGCCCCCATCGCGTTGGCCCAAATTAAGGCATCGGTGAGCTGCGCGACCGACTCAAACTGCCAATCATGCTGCAGGAGTTGATAGAGCATTCCGGCCAAAAAGGCATCACCCGCTCCCGTCGTTTCCACTGCCGGCACGGCGAACGCAGGCACGACAGCTCGATAACCACCCAATACAGCCTGGCAACCGCGATCGCCATCGGTCACTAGCCAATCAGCCTGAGGAAATTGCGCCTTCAGGCAGTCGATATCAGCGGTTTGCCATAGGGCGATCGCCTCATCAGCCGAAACTTTAATGACATCAGCCTGGCACAACCACGGCCTCAGTAAATCCATGGCAGTGGTTACATCCGGCCAAAATGTCGGTCGCCAATTCACATCAATAACTAACTTGCCGCCAGCCGCTTGGACTGTCGTTGCCGCCTGCCGCATAGCGGCTCTCGTGGTGGGATACGCCAACCCTAAAGTCCCCGTCACCAAGCAGGCCGCAGTGGATAGCGAAGTGAATGGCAACTGCGGAGCCGCCAGTTGTGTGTCCGCAAAATCGGTGGTTGCACCCCCTATGAACCCGCCAAAGGTGCGATCGCCCGCTGCCGTACAAGTCACCTCAACAATGCGCGTCGGGGCATCGCAATGTTGCAAGCCACCACAATCAACCGCTTGCTGCTGCAAGGTCTGAATTAAGTATTGTCCCTCGGCATCTCGACCCACGCCACCCACAAAACCCACTGGCAGACCCAAACGAGCCAGCGCTACCGCAACATTCGCGGGTGCCCCACCAGCATAGTTTTGGCGACGACCCAACGTATCTACCACCTGGTCGATCAGCACTTCCCCCAGGCAAATGACCAGACCGTCCTTATTCAGCACAGGCGCACCCAAACAGCAGCTACGACAGCTTAGGGCAATTTAATACACACGCCGCAAAACGTAATTACCCAACTCCACTAAAGCCTTCTGCGACTCTGACGCAGGCAAATCTTCTAGACAGGCGATCGCTTGCTGCACCTGTTGATTAGCAAGTTCCCGAGACTTGGCAATCCCTTCGCTCTGGTGAATCAAATCAAGCGCCTGCTCAAAATCGCTCGCTTCGGCAAACTCGCGTTCAATCAACCCTCTCAGATAGGGCTTCTCTTGAAGGGCAAACAGCACGGGTGCGGTCAGGTTGCCACTCTTCAAATCTGATCCGGCGGGTTTACCTAAGACCTCGCTAGAACCCGTGAAATCTAAAATATCATCAACAATTTGAAAGGCTAGCCCAAGAGAACGGCCATAGGCATATAAATTATCCAGCTGGTGATTCGGTAAACCACTCAAGACCCCGACGGACTTAGCACTATTCGCAATCAGCGACGCCGTCTTGTAATAGCTCTTGTCTAGATAAGCTTCTAAAGTCAAATCGGTATCAAACCGATTGAGTCCCTGCTGAATCTCCCCTTCTGCCAGATCCATAATCACTTCAGACAGCAACTTGACTACAGTCAAGTTATCCAAATTAGCCAGATACCAGGAAGACTGAGCGAACAAGAAATCACCCGCCAATACGGCCACCCGATTGCCAAAACTGCTGTGAACTGTCGGCACTCCCCGCCGCACATCCGATTCATCCACCACGTCATCATGCACGAGACTCGCCGTGTGAATCATCTCGGTAATCTCCGCCAAGCGGCGATGCTGCGGCAGGATATCAGTCCCCGTTGAAACAGCTCTGGCCAGCAGCAACACGATAGCTGGGCGAATGCGTTTGCCGCCTGCGCCAAAAAGATGCTCAGCAGCAGCGTACAGAATGGGATGCTTTGCACCGACCAGATTCTTCAAGTTTTCAACTAGAACTTGAAGATCGGACTCGACTGGCGCAAATAGAGATGTCACTGAAACCATGGATAAGCCGACCCAGGCGGAGGTTTACGAAATTTTACAGTTCTCAGTCTATTCTAAGGCAACCACACCAGCAGGTGGAAATCACAGCCATGAAAACTCTTAATAGGATGGTCGCCCTGGCACTCAATTCACCAAATAGCGGCACTTTGTGAATTGGAGCTAACGCTAGCGAGCCAGGGCCGAGAATGAGAAGTCAATCTCCTGACAGTCGGTTAATGACAAGGTGGTCGGATAGCTGGAGGACTGGGCAATTGGGATAGCCACCTGCACAAAGCAGAGCTTTTTATCGTGCTTTTGCCCCACGCTAGCGCGGCAGGCACTCTACTTAAGTCCTTTTGGGGCGCTAACCTATCCCATTTGAGGTGAAAAGTGGCGCTGAGAGACCCGGTTCACAGAGAACGCTGACGATGTGAGCCATCATGCCGCCGATCGCGGTCAATAGTCGCACACCGACAACCGTCATCCGCTGCAGCATTATTTGCTTGCAAAACTTAAATAAAAGTTAAGCAGTCGAGACATTTTCACAAAACATGCGAATCTCTTGACTGGAAAGGTCTGCAAGCACTCACAGGTGTGTTAGACTGTACACAAGTTTTGAAGCAAACCGAATAGTACTGCACTTCAATTTGTTGCTGGTTCTAGGAACCTGTTCAGTTGCAAAAATTGTTAAGCAGTTGTTGTTATCTCTTAGGAGTTCGTTGGCCTATCGCAAAGCAAGCGATTAGTTTTAGGTGCAAATGATTTTGTGATTGTTTTGGTTAACCTTCGGGAGACCAAAGCGGCTTAAGTAGTTTGCCCGATTCATACTGATCTCGTGTGTGCCGCGTGAAGCAGAAGAGCTATTGGAGCTGTAGCCGCAACTGTCTTGTCAGTCAGGCAGTGCTGTTTGTTGCCGCCGTTCACTCCACCTCCCTGCACACCACGATGAACTTCCTCCTGACGCCGACTACTTGGATTTTAATGCTTGCGATCGCTTATCTTTTCGTTGTCTATGGCCTACTTTGGTGGGCACAACGTTGGAGCAAATCAGGCAAACGACGGAGTATTTTTTAGGCCTAGATTCTTCTCAGGGGACTCAATGCGGCCGCAATGCAGCAATTTTGGCGATTGAGACAATTGCACTCCTCAGCTAGTACCCTAGTCGTTTTTTTATCGCTGCCAGGTAGTTTGGCTACCTGGCTTATTTTATGGCTGTAACCAGGGCCTTTATGTTCACGCATTATGTGGCAAAATACTGAACCGTGAGACTAACGCATCATTCGGTCTGACAGATCGCAACTCCACACATTAGCTGCACTTGAAATTAGAATGTTGCTTCATTGGCACGGTCCTAGATTATTATTTAACCCTCATTGACGTTAGTGAATGTAGCGAGGCATATCCGCTTTGATGCAGGCTAATAAATATTTGACAGTCTCAGTCTAATCGGATGTTTAGCCTTCCTAGATATCGTAATTTTGTTCCGCTTTATGATGGCCCTAATTCCCGTGTGTATCGGGCTGAAGCGATCGCGGACGCGCGGCCAGTTATCCTCAAGATTTTGAAGGCTGATTACCCGACGACAGAGCAACTGAAACGGTATCAGCAGGAATATCGGCTATGTAAAGAACTCAATTGTGCTGGGGTGATCAAAGCCTATCAGCTACAGACCTGGCGTAAGACCCTGGTCATTGCTTTTGAGGATTTTGGTGGCATTGACCTAGAGCAATGGCGATCGCAGCAGGCGGGGCCGGTGTCAATTGCGGCAGGCTTGGAAATCGGCCTCAAAATCGCCCAGGCTTTGGCAGAACTGCATCGCCACAATGTCATTCATAAGGATATTAATCCAGCAAATGTGGTGCTGCATCCGCCATCCATGCAACTCAAAATTATCGACTTGGGAATTTCGACCCAACTCAGCCGTGAAACGCTATCGCTGCGATCGCTGGAAGCGATCGAGGGCACCCCGGCTTATCTATCGCCAGAACAAACGGGTCGCATGAATCGTCCGCTGGACTATCGCACAGATTTTTACTCCCTGGGCGCCACCCTATACGACCTGTTGACCGGGCGACCGCCTTTTGTGGGGGCGGACTTGGCAGAAATGATTCATAGTCACTTGGCGCGTCCACCGTTGCGGCCAGAAGCGTTGAACGCTGAAATTCCGCCGATGGTGTCACGGTTGGTGTTGCGACTCCTCGCCAAAAATGCGGAGGAACGCTACTACAGTGCAGATGGCGTTGTGCATGACTTGCAGCAATGTCTGACGGCCTGGAATGCCGACGGGCAGATCCCGATGTTTGAACTAGGGCAGGCGGATTATCGCGATCGCTTACAAATTCCTGCCAAGTTATATGGTCGAGAAACCGAAGTCGCGGCGCTGTTGGCCGCGTGCGATCGCACCGCTCAACCCGATACGCCAGCTGAGTATGTATTAGTTTCGGGCTACTCGGGCATTGGCAAAACTGCCCTGGTGCAAGAAACTCACAAACTCATCACGGCCCAGCGGGGCAACTATACCAGTGGCAAGTTTGACCAACTGCAGCGCAATCTGCCCTACAGTGCATTGATTCAAGCCTTTACGACCCTAGTGCGACAATTGCTGACCCGCAGCGAAGCCGAGGTCGCACAGTGGCGCAGTCACCTGCAACAAGCCCTCACCCCCAATGCGGCGGTCTTAATCGAGATCATTCCAGACTTAGAGCTGATTCTCGGGCCACAACCCGCCGTCCCCACCTTAAGTGCCACCGCCGCCCAAAATCGACTCAACCGGGTGTTTGAGCAGTTTATCCGGGTGTTTAGTCAACCTGAGCGTCCACTGATTCTCTTTTTGGATGATTTGCAGTGGGCCGATAATGCCTCGCTCCAGCTCATCAAGGTGATTTTGCAAGCCGAGGCGCACCAAGCGCTGTTGCTCATTGGCGCGTATCGTGACAATGAAGTCGATGCGATGCATCCACTCCGACAAGTTATAGCGGAGCTCCAGCAAGCCCAAGTGCGGATGCAGGAGCTGCATTTGCAACCCCTAAAGTTTGAGCAGATTGGGCAGCTCTTGCATGACACCTTTCCGCAAACGCCGACGGCAGCGCGGGACGAATTGGCGCGTCTCCTGAAAGTTAAAACCGGCGGCAATCCATTCTTTATGGGGGAATTTTTGAAGTCGCTAGAGACGGCGGGGTTGATCACCTGCGATCGCCAGCAAGGCTGGCAGTGGCATTTAAGCGACATAGAAGCTGCCAACATGACGGATAACGTCGTAGCGCTGATGGTAAGCAAACTCCAGCAGTTACCTCCAGCTACCCAAGCGGCACTGCAAGTCGGGGCAGCGATCGGCAACCACTTTACGCTGCAACTATTGGCTGCTGTGCAGGCAGAGCCTTTATTCATCACGGCAGCTCACCTTTGGCAAGCCGCCCAAGCCGGGTTCATCATTCCTGAAAACGACAACTACAAGCTTTGGCAAGCGATCGCCGACAGTGACCTGACGTTACCCGCTGACCAGCAGCCCGCTGAAGTCAGCTATCGATTTTTGCACGATCGCGTGCAACAAGCCGCCTACTCGCTCATTGCCCCAGAGCAGCTAGCGACACTACACTGGCGCATTGGTCGCACCTGGCAGCAACAACTCACCCCCGACCAGCAGCAGGAATGTCTTTTTGACCTGCTAAATCATCTCAATTACGGATGGCAACAGTTACACGAACCGTCTGAGCGGTTAGCCCTCGCGCAGCTGAATCTTGCTGCGGGGCAAAAAGGAATAGCGGCCGCCGCCTACGGCCCGGCCTGGGGCTATCTCAATACTGGGCTGCAGTGCCTCGGCGAGCAGGGCTGGCAGCAGCAGTATGCGCTCACCCTGGCCTTGACCCAAGCCGCCGCCGAGGCCGCCTTTCTCAATGGCGACTTTGAGCAGATGGATCAGCTCATCACGACGGTCGTCAGTCACGCAAACGGCATTCTCGACTGCGTGCCCGTTTACACCGTGCAGATTCAGGCGTTAATGGCAAGGCATGAGTTGGCCGCCGCCGCCCAATTGGGAGTGCGGGTGCTGCGACAATTGGGGGTGCGACTACCGCAGCAGCCCAACCAAATCCAGATTTTGTGGGGGCTAGGACGAACCAAAATCGCCCTCTTAGGACAATCGCCCGAAGCGCTCGTTCAACTATCGACCATGCAAGCTCCAGAAGCGATCGCGGCCACACAGGTATTAGCCAGCATTGCTTCTGCCACTTACTTGGCAGTACCTAACTTATTCCCACTGACAGTCTTTAAACAGGTAGAACTCTCGGCGCGGCAGGGTAATTTGCCTGTTTCAGCCTTTTCATACGCCATGTACGGCATCATTTTGTGTGGCGTCATTGGCGACTTGAACGATGGCTATCAGTTTGGTCAATTGGCGATGGCCCTGCTCGATCGCTTTGAAACCCGAGCGATATCAGCCCGCACACTATTTGTCGTCAATGCTTTTATTCGTCACTGGCGAGAGCCCCTCTCCAGCACCCGACCAGAACTACAGCAAGGATTTCAGGTCGGGTGCGAAACCGGGGATTTGGAATACGCCAGCTTTTGCGGGCAAATGTCGATCATGCATCGTTTCTTCCTCGGGGAATCACTGCCTGAGCTGGCCCAATATACCGACAGGATGGCTACCAAAGTCCTGAAGTTTAAGAAGCAGCCCATTTATGAACTCATTCAACAATCGCGGCAGGTTATCCATGTTTTGACCGCGAATGGGGATGTGCCTTTGCGCCTGGAGGGGCCTTTTTATAACGCAGCGGAGCTGTTACCCCAACACCTTGAAGACGATTACCGCACAGCAATTTTTTATTTTTATAGCTACAAGCTCTTTTTACATTATCTGTTTGATCAGCCCCAGCAGGCCCTTGTGAGTGCTGATCAAGCCAAGCCTTACCTCAAAGCTGTCGTTGCTTTATACATTTCGGGTTGGTTCACTTTTTATGATGCCCTGGCCCGGCTAGAGCTTGCTGCCACGGCAAATCTAGCCCAGCGGCGATCGCTCCTGCGCACCGTGCGCCAACACCGTCGTCAGCTCAAACGTTGGGCCCAGTCAGCCCCCGCCAACTATAGTCATAAGCTGGCTCTGGTCGATGCCGAACTGCATCGTTTACAACGCCGACCCAGCGCGGCGGGTAAGACCTATGATCGAGCGATTGACTTGGCCCTACAACACGACTTTATTGCCGAGGCGGGCCTGGCTTGTGAGCGGGCGGCTCGATTTTATCTGGCCCGACAGCGTTTAATTGTGGCCCGCGCCTATTTTCAAGAAGCCGTGTATTTGTACCGCCAGTGGGGAGCTACGGCCAAAGTCGGCCAACTGGAAGCGAGCTTTGGCGAGCATCTTCAACTGGAGGGATCGATTGCCTCGTTCAAGCATCCTCAAACGCTGACATCGGGTCGTCAGCATTCCACCACCGGCAATCATCGCAGCGAAGACTTAGATCTGCTGACCGTCATTGAAACGGCCAAAACTATTGCCGAAGAGATTCATCTGGACCAGCTTTTGACCACCCTGATGCAGTTGCTGATTGAAAATGCTGGGGCCCAGCGCGGTCTATTGCTGTTTGAGGTTGATGGCCAATTAGCCATTGCCGCCAGCTATGAGGTGGCATCTGAACCGGTTGACTTGACCAGTGTCATGTTGACGGCAGCGAGCGATCGCCTCTCTACTGGCGTGGTGAACTATGTGGCGCGCACAGGCGACAACGTCGTGTTAAACGACGCGACTCAAGCCGACCAGTTTGAACAAGACCCTTACATCCAAACTCAGCAGCCGCGATCGCTGCTGTGTGCCCCCCTCCACCACCAAGGCAAATTAGCTGGCATTGTTTACCTGGAAAACAATTTGGTCGTCGGTGCATTTACGCCCCAACGCTTAGAGCTGGTGAATCTGATTTCCGCCCAGGCGGCGATCTCGCTCGACAATGCCCGGCTGTACGAACAGACACGCGAGAGTGAACGGCAGCTGATGCAATTTATTGAAGCGATGCCGATCGGAGTGGGCATTTTTCAAGGTAATGGCACGCCCCATTACATGAATCAGCAGGCCCAGATTTTGTTAAACGGGGCAGCAACTGATAAGGCTTCCGTAGAACCGTTAACCCAACTTTTTAAGGCACAGGTGCTCGCAACCGGCGATCGCTATCCCGCTGACAAGTTGCCTATTCACCAAGCGATGCGGGGCATCGCCAGTGCGGTGGATGATTTAGCCATTCGTGCGGGCGATCGCACCATTCCCATTGAGCTGCACAGCGCCCCGATCATGACCGAGGCGGGACAGCTCAAATATGTGATTGCCGTCTTTCAAGACATTACCGAACGCCAACGCGCCCAAAAGCTCTTGGCCGATTACTCTCATGAGTTGCAACAGGCCGTCCGGCAGCGCACCACCGAGTTAGCGCAAGAAGTGAAAGAACGTCAGCGGGCACAAGAGCAATTGTTGCTGGCCAATCAAGAGCTGCATCGGCTCGCGAATGTTGATGGCCTGACCCAAGTTTCCAATCGTCGTTCTTTTGACCAAAAACTAGACACTGAATGGCGACGCCTACAACGGACCCGAATGCCCCTCTCGCTAATTTTGTTTGATGTTGATTTCTTCAAGCGCTACAACGACGAGTATGGTCATCAAGCGGGCGATGCCTGCTTGGTGCGCTTGGCTCAGGCCGTTACCCAAGTCGTCAATCGATCGACAGATATGGTGGCCCGTTATGGCGGCGAAGAATTTGCCATTGTCTTACCTGAGACGACTGCCGCCGGGGCGATTGCGATCGCCAACAGAGTCCAGCAGGCCGTTGCGACCTTGGCCATCCCCCACAAACAGTCGGAGGTTGCGCCCTACGTCACTCTTAGCATGGGCATCGCCAGCCAGATTCCGGCAACCGACAGCACTCCCACAGACTTAATTGCACAAGCTGACGCAGCGCTCTATCAGGCCAAACGACAAGGACGCGATCGCTACTGCGTTTCTCCTCACACCGAGTCGGTTAATTGATCAATCTTCAAACCGCCGCATCAAATACGCCACACCAAAATCGCCCTCCGGATGGGCTTCCAGGAGTTGGGCCAGTTCAAAAACTTTGCTCGCAATTTCTGATCCTAATTTGTCAATGGTGGCGGCTTTTTCCCGCGCCGCAAAGTCCAGCGCTTTCACCTTGCTCTGCCACGGGTCGCTAAAGATATAGTCCAAATGCTCATCTAATCGCAGCTGTTGCAACACCGCCCATTCACCGCGATCGCACCAATAGCCGCGACAATTGGGACACCGCTCCACAAAAAATGGCGTCCCCGCAAGCTGTACCCGCCCCCGCACTAAATAGTTCTTGCAGTCAGGACAGAGCGCCGCCCGATTATCCAGCGATGAGGGTTGAAAGTCGATCGCCGCTTGACTCGGCACCACCGCCACCTCAGGCTCAGCGTCACGCTCAATGCCACGCTGAGTTTGCCACTCGGCATAGCTTTCAGGCCGAATCCACGCGCCATCACAGTCCGGACAACATAGGGCCGGCAGCTCACCCGACAACATCCCATCATTGAGATCGACCTTCAGTTCCTTCGGACACTTCACCATAACCAGACATCAAAACCGACAAAGCAGTTCTATTAAACCACTACATCACCCTGACATGGCCTGCCTTCAGCTATCGGTGAATTTGCCAATTTAAGAATTTACTGATCGGCGATCGCTAGAAAATCGTCAATGCCCACTAGTCAAAATGTCGATTGCTGGCAATCCCTCCGACTCGACCGCAGCTGTCGCGATACCACTCTCACGTCTTACTGGTTAATCTTCTGCTGCAATCACTGGCAAAATTCGGAGAATCTTATATCACGGTGTCCCGGTCATTTACTCCGCGACCTCAGCACTCAGGGGATTCAAGCTGCCCAGATAACCAGTCACAATGCGACTCCCATCAGGCAAGATGTGAATTTCTATTTGATCGCTGGCCCAGTTCAAGCGATCGCGCATCGCTTCATTGAAAATGCGCACTTTTTGATTGCGGGACGACACTAGGGAAGTAGGGTCGTTAATCGCCTGCGATTCCACATAGGGGCCATCAATCAAGAGGTCCAGTTCCTGCAACAGATCGTGGGCACCCGCCGGAGCGCGATCGCTCTGCAACTCGTCCAGAGTAAATCCGCTAAACGACATGACGTTGAGACCGTGTGCCTTGACCTGACGCGCCACCTCCGCTAACGCTGTCGCCTGCCAAAACGGTTCACCCCCTGAAAATGTAACTCCCTCATGGCTGGGCTCACTCAAAATCAGTTCGACCACCTGGTCAATGGACACGAGCTGATTAATTTCAAACTCCCACGAAGCCGGATTAAAACAGCTACCGCAGGCCCGCGCACATCCCTGCACCCACACTACTGCCCGACAGCCTGGGCCATTCACCTCCGACTTCTTGATCGTTCCCATCAGATTGAGATGCCTGGAAGGAATCAAATTTCGAGACAAATATGGATGGCTTGTTGTGGTGGATAAAGACATAAATTCACCTTTACCGATAGGGTTTAGCGGCTCAAAGATTACTCCAGCACAAATTCAAATGTGGGACCAGCATGGTGCAATCTATGCGTCGGCTATCCTGCTATTTTCCTAATCAAATGAATGACTTGTGCGAGAACAGCAAAGATTCTCAATCCAATCGGAAAGCGGCAGTTTTGACGAATAGTTCCCCCCTGAGAAATCCGCAGAAGCGACCTCCCAGATTGAGAATCTTTAGAATTGATTGACAACAATTAGTCATAAAAAATGGGCGACCCTGCATAACAGAGCCGCCCAAAATATCTGGGAACGCAATTTAGCTTACTGAAGCACCAACTTGACGTTAGCGTTTTGCAAGCCAGGACGCTTGACTTCGGCCAAGGTCTTGTTAACTGCGTACTTCTGGTTGATCGAGTTGATCAGTTCAGTCTGGTTGTGCTTTTTAGCAACACCCCAGAGGTCAGCGATGAGATCAAAGCTGCCATCAGCATTGCGAGACCAGCCGAGATCGTATTCGCCTTCGAGAACAGCAACGATGTCGGCACGAACGCGCTGACCGTTGTAACCCCGGACATCAGCTTCGGTCTTCACCGAAATGCCGAGATCGCAGAGGGACTGCTTGAGAACTGCAGCATCGGTCACTTTCGTGCGCAAGGTGCTGAAGTGAGACATGGTGTTTCCTCCTGGAGAGAACTTGAGAGAGACAACGAGGTTTGAGAGAGATGAAGACGGACAGGGGATGAATCCCTAATCAACCTTCGAGGTAATTGCTAGCAAAATGCTAGCCTTTTTCTCTGACGAAGCAGAGAAAAAGCCTTAAAACTCCATACGCTGATATTCAGCGACGGAGGCTGCAGCTGGCCGAGCCCGCTGACGTGCCCAATCGCGCAGGGCAGTCACTTGCTCATTCATCGTCTTCGACAGGGGCATCGTCGACCGAATCGCAGCAATAATATCGAGTTGGGTAAACTCTCGGTCTTGAGCAAAGGCTTCATACATCGCTGAAATGATGCCCTGCTCAATTTCTGCGCCCGAGAACCCATCACAAACTTTGACTAACTGAGGCAGATCGAACCGCTCAATGTCGCGGCGTCGCTTCTGCAAATGAATCTTGAAAATCTCTTGACGTTCTTCTTCGTTCGGCAAATCGACAAAGAAAATTTCGTCGAATCGTCCTTTCCGAAGAAATTCACCGGGCAATCGCTCTACTCGGTTGGCGGTTGCCATGACGAAAACTGGGGAAGTTTTTTCCTGCATCCAAGTCAGGAACGTTCCAAAGATGCGGCTTGAGGTACCGCCATCGGAATCTGATGAACCTGAACTGCCAGCAAAGGCTTTATCAATTTCGTCGATAAAGAGAATGGCTGGAGAAATTGATTCAGCCGTGCGCAAAGCGTTGCGTAAGTTAGCTTCTGAACGACCCACTGTAGAGCCGTCGTAAACTCGCCCTAAGTCCAATCGCAACAAGGGCAGTCCCCACAAACGCGATGTGGTTTTGGCAATCAACGACTTGCCGCAGCCTGGAACCCCGAGAATCAACATGCCTTTTGGCTGGGGCAGCCCATACTCTCGTGCCCGCTCGGTAAAAGCGTTAGAACGCTGGGTCAGCCAATGCTTCAGTTCTTCCAAACCACCGACGGAATTGATGGTTTCATCGACTTCCATGAACTCCAGGATGCCATTGCGACGAATGAGTTGCTTCTTTTCCGTCAAGACAATATCGACTTCACCTTCGGTGAGTTTGCCAGCTGACACCCGAGCCTTACGATAGACTTTTTCAGCTTCGTCTCGCGTCAGGCCGAGAGCTGCTTTCAAGAGCTTCTCACGCACCTCAGTTGTAATTCGAGATGACTTAGCAACATCCAGTTCACTACTCAGAACTGTGTTCAGCTCGGCCATCGTGGGCGGCGGGAAGTCAAGGACAACAACTTCCTTTTCGAGTTCGACAGGGATTTCCTGAATTGGCGACATCAAGATGATGGTCTTCTGTGCTTCTTTGAAGCTTGCGATCGCATCCCTTAAACAACGGGTCACTGCCGGCGAGTCCTTGAATGGATGCAAATCCTTAAATATGTAGATTCCCGGTTCGCGCTGCCGCATGACCCACTCAATGGCAGCTTCGGGTGATACGGTGCTGTTGTGCTGAGTGACGTTACGCGGCTGACCATACTCGACGATGCCGTGAGTCATTGTCCACGTAAAAATCCGTCGCTGTGGCCGCAATTGCTGAGCTACGCTCGAAACCGCCTGCTCCGCTCGCTCTTCCTCGAAAGTCACCAAGTAAACGAGGGGATATTGCGCCTGTACGAGTATGTTGAGATCTTCTCTCATGACTTCTTCCTGACACTACATTCGCCTGAAAAACGGCGAAACATCAACACAAAGCGCGAACAAAACCCCTATAAACAGGGCCACTAACCTAGCAGTGAACTAACTGACCTTCTTCAGGACGTGAACCGCCCGCAATCACATCAGAAACTCCGACCGTCAATTCGTCATCCGACGACGACCCAGCCACTTCTTTAACCGACATCAACTCACCATCTCTGACCACAACCGCATCAGAACAGCTGGGACAGCTATAAGTTCGATAAGTGCTACCGTGGCTTCCAACTTCTTCTACAACATCAGAATGTGACAAATAAAACTGGAGCGCCTTCTCAGCGAGGGAAGACATCGGCTCACCATCAACAGCCGAACGAATTTTCAATTGACGATGCAAATCTGATGTGAGGTAGAGCGTAACTTTAGTAGCTTTTTGCTGGTCTTCCATGTCGCATTCCAACTGACGTGACCCGGGTATGGATGACAAGGTAGCGACAATTCACCGGGACTGTCAAGACAGAATGCTGGCATGACGTCATTTTGTTTACATTGCGCAACAATCAGAGTGGTTCTCAAGTTTGGATTGTGGGTTCTTCGCCCTATTCAGCAAGGCTTTGAGGTCATTTACTCGCCATTGATATGGCTGATTAAGAACCATTGCTATCTGTAATCAAATGCAATACTACGGTTTGGCTGGCGGCAGCGATCGCTGACATGGGTAAAGATGGATAGCGCAGATTTGATGATGGCGCGATAACGATGTCTACGGCATGTTGAGAACATTAAGCTGAAGCGATGACAAAGAATCGACAGTGTCAAATCTCCATCCCTCAGAATGACCATGCTCAGCCCCCGGACTAGTTCAGAACTGTCGGGTAGCCTTGATGTCAGAAATAATAATCCAGGGGGCTGTCGAAAAAGGGGGACTCGGGGGGCAAATCAATGTTAGCCAAAGCCCTGAGCGCGGCGCGACACTTGCCATAATGCGACTTCGCCACCACTGCCTCCAGCCAATAAGCGATCGCCTGTCGGTGACCAAGCAAGGGTTGAAACACCCGTAGAAAATGTTTTAAGCGACTGATCGAGCTTGCGTCCCTCACGCCACAGCGCTATGCGGCCATCCTGACCAGCGGATGCTAACAGCAGTGAATCGGGCTGAAAAGCGATCTCGTTCACGCGCTCTTGGTGGTGTTGCAAAACCTGGGACTGCCAACCGCCTTTTTTGACCTGTTTGCCCCGCTCCCAAATAGTGATGCCCTCTACGCAAGCGGCAGCCACTAACGGCGACCCTGAAGCGGTATTCGGCATTGACCAGGTAATTTGTCTAACTTTGCCTGGGAACCCCTGCATCAGCCATGGAGGCGGGCTGCCCCATTCGGCAACCGTAAGGGTGCGATCAAGGTTGCCTGAACCAAGATAGCGACCATCGGCTGACCAGGCGCAAAACAAACTGGCCCCAGGTACTTCCACCACAGTTGGCCCAGCACTCCAATCAGACTGTGACCAGACTTTGATACCCCCGTGCCCGCTCGCTGCCAGGCGATCATCTTGGGGATGCCAGTCTAAATGCAGAACTGATGACGCTTCAAAATCGAGGGTTGCGATCGCACTCTCCTCTTTCGCGTCCCAGATATGCACAGTTGAGCCAACTCCATAGGCCAAGATAGGGCGCGTGGGATGCCAAGCCAAGGTGTCAATCCAGGCGCCTTCATAAGTCTCAAGAACTTTGCGTTCATGGGTTTGCTCTCGCCATAAACAGAGCTCACCCGCTTGGCCGCCCCAAGCCCAAAAGTCACCCTGGGCTGAGCAACCCAGGCAATTGACCGCTTGCTCCTGAGCCGATTGCAGTGGCGTAGCTGTCCCCGTAGCCGCAAACAATACCACTTCACCCGCGGCGGTTGCAGCCGCTGCTTGGTCGCCAACGGACGACCACTGCAAGGCGGTGACATAATCTGACAAAGCATGTTGCCATTGAGGCGTCAGTTGCAGTTTTGCTGTCTTCACGCCAAACACGCCCGAAATCCTTGGCGAATTTCTGCTTCATCCAAGTTGCGGCCAATGAAGACCATCTCGCTGCGGCGGGTTTCATCTGGTTTCCAGGGGCGATCGCCACGTCCGTCAAAAATCATGTGGACGCCCTGAAACACAAAGCGATCATTCTCCCCAGCCAGATTCAAAATCCCCTTAGTGCGAAAGATATCGGGCCCTTTGGTTTGGAGTAATTCGCTGACCCAGGCGCTAAGTTTTTCGCTATCGAGCGGCTTTTCTTCCACAATGGCGAAAGAATACACCTCGTCGTCGTGCTCGTGGGCGTCTTCATTCAGGAAGTCTGGGTCAACCTCTAAAGCACGATCTAAATCAAACGCTTTAACGCCAATGACTGACTCGATGTCTAACTCAGAGTTTTGGGTGCGATAGATTTTGACCATCGCATTCATTTCTTTGATGCGTCGCTCCAGTTCATTCAACTCTGCTTCAGTCACCAAGTCGATTTTGTTCAGCAAAATCACATCGGCAAAGGCAATTTGCTCCTGGGCTTCGTCACTCTCCCAGTGCTGGGCAATGTGCTTGGCATCAACGACGGTGACTACCGCATCCAAGTTCAGCTGCGTTTGGATGTCTTCATCCACAAAGAAGGTCTGAATGACCGGAGCCGGATCGGCAAGCCCCGTTGTTTCAATCACTAGATGGTCAAATTTGTCCCGACGCTGCATCAAGTTGCCGATAATGCGGATCAGGTCGCCCCGCACTGTGCAGCAAATACAGCCATTATTCATCTCAAAAATTTCTTCGTCGGCGTCGATTACCAGTTGGTTATCAATCCCCACTTCGCCGAACTCGTTCACAATGACCGCAACCTTTTTGCCATGCTCGTAAGTCAAGATGCGGTTGAGCAGAGTGGTCTTGCCAGCGCCTAAGTAACCGGTCAAAACGGTTACTGGCACACCTGCCGTTGCTGTCGTCACCATGGTGTCTTCTTACCTTCAAACATAAAATCTCAGGGACGTTTGGCATTATCTAGGTCGCCGTTTCCTTGAGAAAGTTCGTAGTGAACATTACAGCTCACGAGTTCGCTCCATCCTCCTCTGAGGATTCGGGATAAATAAAGCTTTGACAGTCCTCTCAGCTCACGACCAAGCGCTGTATTTGTTGAACCAGAGTTAGAGTCTCGATTCTGAATCCCTTAGTTACAATGGGGCGTCTCATCATGCAAGGCGGCCAAAACTTGCGCCTGAGTGATATCAGCCGCTGCTGCGTGAATTTTGTAGGTTTGCGTAGGCTGCGCCATCACGGCAATCACCGTTTCAATCGGGGGACATCCTGGTTCATGGCACTGTAGCTGACTGATTGAGATCGGCACGTCTGTCGATAAAGCTAGCCCTTCATAAACCCAAGTTTTGATTTGTTGAACCGCTCCGGGGTTGGCGGTGGGACGAGATTGTTTGAAAAGATTCATGGGCTCAGGCCGAAACAATAAAAACAAGAAAGCACGCTGTCCGGATAGATGAGCCCGATTATCGGCGCACTTTGCCGGTGAAGCCTGATGCTTTGAATTGCTCTAGCTTGAGGGGCTCTGGCTGATTTGCAGCGACCGAAATTCGCAGCTCGAATGGGCTTTCGCCGGGGGGAACCTCATCAATAGCTCCCAGTCGAGTGCGATTCATCATGGCCGGATTATTATTGGCGTCGTAGATGCGGCCAAAAATATCAGCGTTCAAGACTGGTTTGCCAGAGCGATTGACCGCCGTGCCTGAAATGAGATAACAGTTGGCTTTTTGTAAAGAACCCGGCGCGACGATCCCCTCTGACATTTCTTCGGGGCAAGCAGCGTAACTGAGGTCTTTCAACTCAATTGGTGTCATGGCGTGAGCCGACGGTGTCAACACAAATGTCAGTGCAAACAAGCACGTGATGAGTCCTGTCCAAAGTGCTGTTTTCAGTCCGGTGCGGAGCATAGATTTTCCTTTGCGCAAACAGTAACATCCCACTCATTAGCCTATCGTGAAATCGCAGGCAGCGGCAGCGATTAGGGTAATCCTAACTGCGATCGCAGGGTCTGACGCATGAGAGAAATGGGGGGCAACTGCTGAGTCCAAATTTGCAGGGCGGCAGCCCCCTGCTGCACCAACATTTCCGTGCCGTCAAAGGTGGCTAGTCCTCGCTGGGTGGCAAGTTGCAGAAATTGAGTGGGACTCGGTGTGTAAATTAAGTCATAGGCGATCGCGTTCATCGGCAACAAGGCCATTTGCGCGGCCGTGACCGGAGTTGCATTGACCTGAGGATGCATCCCTACCGGCGTCGTGTTGACGAGCAAAGTCGTGTCGGGCAACACCGTATCTAACTCAGTCATCAAACACGTGTGCAGAGATGGCTGCAGAGGGGAGTCTTGCCAACTGTAAACAAACTGTTGCAACTTATCGGCGCTGCGGCCAACTAGCCAAATTTCTGCGCAGCCCAGAGTGACACAGCCCGCGACCACGGCTCTCGCGGCACCGCCATTGCCTAAAATGACGACCTTTGAGGATGCCCAATTGCGCTTGCTTGCCTTCAAGGGCGCTATGAAACCCGTGACATCGGTATTGGTGCCCGCCCAGCCATCATCGGTCCGCCAGACGGTATTGACCGCCCCCACAGCTTGACTGATGTCAGTCACCGAGGCCAGGTGAGGCAGGACAGTCTGCTTATGGGGAATGGTGACGTTAAAGCCTTGAATGCCTAATGACCACAGCCCCGCGATCGCCGTCTCTAAAGCTGCCGGTTCTACAGCAAAAGGAACGTACACAGCATCGACGCTAAGCGCTGCTAGAGCCGCGTTTTGCATCGGCGGTGATAAAGAATGCTCAACTGGATAACCGATGATTCCCAATAATTGCGTTTTACCGGTCAAGCCTGATCGCGTCATGGTCGAGTCCTATGGCCACTGCCCGATCATCATGCCTGGAAACGGAGCAAATTTCATCTCCTTCAAAATGACGGTTCAGTCAGGCTCACGCTTGCCCTAATCGATCGCACTGACCCTCGAGCATCCGGGACTTAGGTGTTCTCCAGAAATAAATTTACCGTCGTAGGTTGGCGTCGAGGAACGAGACCCAACAGGCTTTAATCCTTCCTACTGTTGGGTTTCCTGACGTCAACCCCAACCTACACGACGAATTTTTCGGGTGATTTCTTTTTCAGAGATCTCCTTAGGACCAGTTGGAAACGTCACCTAATCGACAATAAAGCCGGTCTCAACACCAGTGGTTTCGTGAGCAGCAGTATCCAGTAACAGGGTCACCAACACGACGGTAATGTTGTCGCGGCCGCCATGCTTTTTAGCTGAGTTAATCAATGCCTGGGCGGCACTCTCAACCGCACGAATAGACTTTAAGTGAGCAGCAATCACAGTATCCGGCAACTCTTCCGTTAGGCCATCACTACAGAGCAGAAAGCGATCGCCAGGTTGAGCTTCAATCGATTGCACATCAATGCGATGCATGTCTTCCCGCCCCAGACATTGGGAAAGAACATGTCGCCAAGGATGATTGCGCGACTGATCCGGGGTCAATTCGCCTTCTTTAACAGCCCGAGCAATCCAGGTATGGTCTTCCGTCAGGGCGTTGATTTTAGGCCCTCGCAAGCGATACAGTCGGGAGTCACCTACGTGAGCACACCAAGGCTGGTCGTCTTTATCGGTGCGAAAGGTGAGCACCACTGCAGTGGTGCCCATATCGCCCCGCTCTGGATGTTGCTTTTGATCCGTGAGAATGGCTTTATTGGCCAGCACCATTGCTTGCTCAAGAATCTGTGGCGTCGCCAAATCTGATTCCCAATGCTCTTCCAGATACGTGCGAATGGTTGCAGTGGCGATACTACTAGCCTCTTGTCCGCCGGCATGGCCGCCCATACCGTCAGCCACAATAAAAAAGCGCCCCTGAGAATCAACGTGATAGGCATCTTGGTTGCTGGAACGCACCAAACCAGGATCAGTCATCCCAGAGAAGAGTAGCTTGAGCATCGACCCGTGTTTCCCTTACTAAAGCCGATCAGCGCGACCCATTTGCAGCATTAAACGCAGCAGGGCAAAACCTGCCACCCCCGCCACCAGAAACGCTGCGATCGCTAACCACAAAAACTCATAAACCAGCAGAATTGTTGCCGACAGGACAAAAGCCCCTACCAGCAGCGTGTAATTCGTAGCCATGTTGACGTTGCTCACCCGACGCAGAATCCGATCTGTTTCAATGGAACGAACCCGCACCCGCACATCACCGCGCTCCAACTTATCCAGCGTATCTTCCAACCGTCGGGGTAGGCCAAACGCGGTCGAGCCCACCTGAGCCGCTTGACGACCAATTTCGCCAAAGAGAGATTCTGTCGAGTTAGAAAGATCGTTGTTACTCATAAGCTTGGTGGCAAAGGGTTTAGCCGCTTCCATAAAATTGAACTCTGGGTCCAGTCCTTTGCCTACACCTTCGAGGGTTGAAAAGGCCCGCATCACAAAGGTAAAGGTGGCAGGAAATCGAAAGGGCTGGTCGTAAGCAATCTCATATAAATCATCGCTAATTTCAGCGACTGATTGCTCTTCAAAGGGCTTGTCCATCAAATTGTCCAAAATATATTGGACAGAGCGACGCACCGGCCCCATGTCTTCAGTCTCTTGCAGGGCACCCAAATCAACCAGCGATGAGACAACTAAATTTGCATCTCGCTGAGCGATTCCTATGAACGTTATCATAAGACGCTCACGGGTCACAGGCTTAACTTGACCCATCATGCCGAAATCGTAAAAAATTAACGCGCCTTCTGGGCTGACCGCAATATTGCCAGGGTGTGGGTCAGCGTGAAAGAAACCATCATCCAGCAACTGGTGTAGATAGGCTTTGGCTCCCAAATGGGCTAATTCCTTGCGATCTAATCCAGCCGCTTCCAGAGCTTCGTAGTGACTAATCTTGATGCCGGGCATATATTCCAGCGTCAGTACTCGAGGGGTCGCATAGCGCCAAAATACCCGCGGCACCCGAGTCCAGTCATGCTTGCGGAAGTTACGTCGGAAGGTATCGGCATTGCGACCTTCATTTAAATAATCAATCTCTTCCCACAGAATGCGGCAACATTCTTCATAAATGCCAATCCAATCTCGCCCTTTTCCCCAGTAGGGATGATTTTGGAAATAGACGGCGATGCCCCGCAAAATCGCCAAATCAATTTTGAACAGACGCTTTAAGCCAGGACGCTGAACCTTAACGACAACTTCATCCCCAGAGTGGAGTTGAGCCCGATGCACTTGGCCCAAGCTAGCGGCAGCCAGCGGAATGGGGTCAAAACTCTTGAATAATTCTGGAACTGACTTGCCAAAGTCGGCTTGAATGATTTCCTCAACCTGTTCATAGCTGAAGGCGGGCACGCGGTCTTGCAGTTTTGACAACTCTTCCACGTATTCAGTAGGAAAGAGGTCAGCCCGGGTCGAAAAAAGTTGCCCAAGCTTAATGAATGTCGGCCCTAATTCAAGGAATGTTTCACGGATCCAAATGGCTTGTTTACGTCGACGAGCCGCCATTTTTTCAGGCGTCATGTCGCCCTGATAGCTCCAAGGGCGCTTATGCAACCAACGAGCGCCCAAAAACCGAAAAACGAACGACCAAATATCGATGGAGCGCTTAGTGCGGGAGTAACGCTTGCGATTCCACTTGTAAGCTTTTTGGCGACGCTGAACAGTCATTTGCGGGTTTGAGGCTGGCGTCACGTTAGTCGTAGGCGGAGCAGCCAGTTTCATTAAGTTAGCGGCGGCACTCGATGCAGCAAAATCCGAGTGGGTTTCATGTGACATATCGTGGCCCTCTCGGGCATGAGCTTCGCCAGGGCTATCGCCATTCGTCGGCGTCGAGAGCTCCGCCGATGTCAACGTTTCCGGATCAGGCGGTTGAGCACCAAAAGCTTTGCCGTTGCCTGATTTGTTTTCAGGAAAGGCTGGCAAAGCAGTTTCAGAATCGTAAGCAGCAGACACTCAAACTCCCAGGTTACGCTCTAAGGGGGACAACACACACTCAGTCACAGCGGTCAAGAACGGCGTTAATTCAAGGATGCCCGGTACTGCTGCAAAGTTGAACGAACTTGAGCAATCTCGGCTCTCAAATTGTCAATCGTTGCCTGTAAATCTTGGGCATTGCCGGAATTAGCAGAAGCACTAAAGTCGCTACTGGCTGTTCCTTGCGAAACGGCGGCTTCTTGCTGCTGTACCCGCGCCATCACATCTTCAGTAAAGTTGCGCAGATTTTCTCGCTGCTCAGCGTCAAATCGCCCCAAATTACTGAGGGTTTCGGTCATCGCTTGCTCGGCTTGCTCAGCGATCGCAGACGCTAGCGCGCGACCCATAAAGAACGCATGGACAACGGGGCTACTCATAATGTCACACTTTGTTACACCTGTCGTTCAGATTATAACGTTCTGGCCCAAAAGTCCTCTATCTCCCTATTGATCCGCATTAATAGCGGTGGTTGAGAAACTGAACAGTTAACTTTCAGTTGCGGCTTCTGAGGTGGGATCAGCTTTCGGCACTGTCATTGAAGACGGCGCTGGTGATGTTTCCATCGGTTCTGAAGGAGCGGTTGGACGCGCCTCAGGCACCGCGATCGCGTCTGGAACTTCCACTGCTTCCAGGCCAACAGGCGCAGCATTGGGCTTCTCTGAGGGCGCTGTTGGCTGGGTATTGGTGAATGACGAGCCGCCAGTGGAGCCGTCTCTGGGCTGATTTAGAGGCGTCGCATCAGAAGAATTAGGGGAGTCCACGCCGCTGAAATCAGAGGGCGAGTTTAAGCTGTCTGTCAGGTCGCCAACTTCGCTGTTGAGAGGGTCATTCGAAATACTGTTGGTGCGGTTGAGTGTCGGAGACTCATACCAGCGATCGCGGCGCATCGGCGCATTGCTTGCCGGGACGTAGGGGGTATCAAATTCAGCCTCGGGGGTGTCGCCTGACCAGTCGGCTTGGGCGGGAAAGGATTGCTTCGGGTCTAACCGAATGGCGCCCGGCATCGACTGCGTATTTAATCGCCAGTACGTGCCCAGGGCACCACCGGAGATGGCCGCCAGCATCGCCGTGGCCGCCAACGAGGGTAATAGCCAGGAGCCTTGCTTGTTTGATGGAGTGGGACGAGCAACTTCAGTCATGGGGTTAGGAGAAGCGGAAGAGATTAGAGATTGACTCGGAGGAGACACTCGCACGATGGGGCCAGCATCAGGTAATTGCTGCAACCACTGTGGCAAAGTCAGCGTTGACTCATCTGGTGGCTGCGGGGCAAGCGCTTGTTCAATCGCGGTGATAATCATCGGGCTGACGTTGGGGCAGTGCGCTTGCAGCTGCGCTTTGATCGTGAGGCCATCTTCGGAGACCGGCCAGGTCAGCAATTGTCCGGTCAAAAAGCTGAACAGCAGTTTTGCCAGGGCTGGCACCGAGGTGTCGGGCGCGGTGTCAGGGGTGACAGCGTTTTGCAAGTAGGTATGGGGCAGTCCAGTCACCGTGACGGTATCTGTTTCCTGCGAGAGCCAAACCCGATTGGGTGAAAGATCAAGCCCCGTTAGGTCCTGAGTTTTGAGCCAGCTCAGGTGATCGGCAAGCTGACGAATGGTAGTTAACGCTTGTCGAGGAGACAGCGGAGCCCGGCTTTTGCGCACCGTAGACCACGGCAAGCCGACGGCTGTACTCATCGCTAGACACAGGGTCTGATCATCGCCGTGGAAGAGTTGAAACGATTGGGGTAGCGGCGACTGGGGTGAAAAGGCAATGCCTTCTAGACGGGCAATCAGCGTCGCCAAATCACTCTGGGCCAACTCGCCAATGGGAAAAACTTGGATGAACACCGGCATTCCCACGATTACATGGGTTCCCCAGTAAAGGTCGCCATTGGGTGCCGCTTCGAGCAAGGCGTCGATAACATAGTGGCCGTTTTGCAGCGCAGTTCCGGGGGCGAGTGGCATAGGCGTTGGCGAAGTTGCGAAACCGTACAGAATTTAGACTTTCTTAATCTACCGTGTTGTGTCTTAAATAGCAGATTCTCGGTGACGGTGAAGTATCAGGACGATCGCTGAATGTTAGAGGTGGCATTTTCGAGGGGATATTGGCGTTGAATGAACGCGATTGCCGCTGCCTGATTCGCCAACTCGCCGTCTAAAGTGGCGTACAAAGCCCTCAATAGCATGTCCCGATACGCCGGTCCTGGCGGATAGCCCAGCCGCTTTAAGTCTTGACCATTGATCGGTGCTTTGACCTGAGACCAATGGGTCAAGTAGCGCCAGATGCGATCGCTGGTGTGCCGAGGATGCCGGAGACTGATGAGCACGAGGGATTCTAAGTCATAGGCATCTAGCAGTTGCCGACACTGGCTAGGGCGATCGCACTGGGGGAGTTTCTCCAAAATCGCGACCTCTGCCGACGCTAACTGGGCCAGCCGTTGCACGCTGGTTTGGGGCAACTGCAAATGGGTGGCCACTGATTCGCGATCGCGGGTCGGAATGCCTGTGAGCAGCAATTCCAACCGCAGTTGCCATGGCGAGAGCGCCGCCAATAAGTCCACTTGTGCGAGCCAACGACTCAATCGGCGCAATTGTTGCCAGAGGCGATCGCTGAGTGCCAACTCGGGGTGCAAACACACCAGAGCCCCCAAATCATCCAGCAGGCTTAAGGCGGCTTCCCAATAATCTGCCGCCAAGATGTATTGCAATTCTGTTTTCAGCCGAGTTTGCAAGGTGGGCAGCTTAGCAATCTCTGTTTGCAGCCGTTTGTAAACACCACTATCAATGGCATGGCGAATAAAGCCTTCCGTTTGGGGTTCCAAAGTAAAACCCAGCCTTACCGCAAAGCGCACCGCCCGATAAATGCGCGTCGGATCTTCAATAAAGCTGTTGGCGTGTAATACCCGGATATGGCGCGCTTGGAGATCAACCAGGCCACCAAAAAAATCGAGGAGCTGCCCGGGTTGGGGGGGCGTCAGACTCACGGCTAGCGCATTGATCGTAAAGTCGCGGCGATACAGATCTTGGCGGATCGAACTGGCCTCCACTTCGGGATTGGCCGCCGGGTAAGGATAAAACTCCGTGCGGGCGGTAGCGATATCGACCATGAGTGAGCCGTCGCCCCCCATCGGTGATGTGTGCCAGACCAATGCAGCCGTCTGAAAGCGGCCATAGACCTGCAACTCAGCGTCAGGATGCTGCGCTTTAATGGCCTCTGCCAGCACCACCCCGGCCCCCATTTCGAGGGTTTGATAAGCGCTATCCACCACCAAATCGACATCTGGCAAGTCGAGCAAAGTGTCCGGTTCACTCAGAAACAAATCTCGTACGCCACCGCCCACGAGATAGAGTTGCCAACCGCGATCGCGGGCCACCGCCGCCATCGACTGCAACATCTCCCACAACGCCGGGGCCAGACGGGCCTGCAGCGTTTGCCAAAGTTGGGACGGGCTGGGAGGCCGCACCATCGCAGTCACAGGTTCGGCAACGGTGACTTGAGCTTGCTGAGATTGGTGTAGCTGCCGCAGTACATCGGTGCGGGTGACGACCCCAACTAGGCGATCGCCCTCCAAAACAGGTAGTCGGCCAATGTCATAGGTCACCATCAGCGCTTCGATATCGGGCAGGGGCGTGTGTGGCTGCACCGTTTTGATTTGGGTGGACATGTAGCCCTTGACCGGCGCGTGGCCAAACCCATGATGGAGCGCCAAGTCGATGTCGCGACGGGAGATCACCCCAACCAACTCACCATTGCGATCGACCACCGATAGGCCGGAATGGCCGTAGCGCAAAAGAATCCGTTGGGCTTCGGTGATTTGGGTACTGGGGCGGATAGTGCGCACCGGCGACGACATCAAATCCCGAGCGGTCGGCATCGGGGGAATCTGTTGGCGGAGCTCTGCCAAAGTTCGTTCAAATTCCCCTTGCGCATCGTCTGTGATATAGGTGGCCGCCGCCGCTGTGGGATGACCGCCGCCGCCCAGCCGGGATAGCAGCACATTGAAATCAATGCCAGGGTGTTCTGGAGTCGCGGCGACTCGGCCCCGAGTGCGGCCAATCAACACCAGTTTCTGCGTGGTTTCCCGCGAAGGAAACCACGCCCCAAACAGCAAACTGTCCAAATCTAGAAAGGTGAGCAACCGCTCAGCCAGTCCAGATAAACCAGGAACGTGGGTAGCGGTTTTCAGCAACACCCAACCCAGGGTGTGCCCCGGCTGCTGCTCGCGCTGCAATTGAGTGATCGCCGTTTCGGACAAATCCTGCAACGTCGGGGAAAGATTGGGTTCCACAAATTCTGCGATCGCGCTCTGGCTCGCCCCCTGGCCCATCACCCACGCCAGTGCCGCCGCATCCCGCACCGTCGACGACGTGAAGGTAAGCGATCCCGTATCCACATGAATCCCTAGCGCCATCACAGTCGCCTGGCTGGTATTTAACTGCAGACCACGGGCTTGCAAGGCTTCCACCACTAACGTAGTTGCTGCGCCCACCTCGTCGACGATCAATTCAGTGGCGGGCAAAGTGCGATCGCCCCCGCTGTGGTGGTCATAGACCTGCACCTCGCCCCCCCGCTCCGCGACGCGGGTCACCCACGATCCCACTGGACCAAGTCGTTCTAACGATTGGGTATCGACCACCGCGATCGCCTCAACCGCATCGAGATCGACAGCCCGCCGCTCAATCAACGGGTATTCGTCGCGATGCAGGGCCAAAAAAGCCTGCACCGTTGGATGGCAGCCGCCTGCCAACACAATGCGAGCCGCCGGGTATAGTAGCGCGACCCCAACGGCGGCACCGAGGGTATCAAAGTCAGCGGTGGTATGGCACAAGACCAGATCCATAGGATCAACCAATATGTGGTGGCATCGTCGCTAGCAAATGTAGTTCGCCTCCCTAACCCCCTGTGACCAATTAACTGCGCTGAGTTACTGAGGATTAAGGCTTCCGTCGCATCCACATTTCTGATAGCTTACTAATAATAATGTGGTAGCTAGCAGACCACCGAGACTGCACGGTTCCGCATTACTGTTGTGTTGAGATAGAGAGATTTAATCAAGATGGTAATTGTTTTCCAGTTGGCACTCTTTGCGCTGGTTCTCCTGTCTTTTGTGATGGTGGTCGGCGTACCTGTCGCCTATGCCTCGCCTCAAAACTGGGAGCAGTCCAAGCGTTTGATCCTGCTAGGGTCTGTCGTCTGGGGGATTTTGGTTGTAGTTGTCGGTAGTCTCAACTACCTTGTGGTGTAGCCATATTTTTAGGCATTGATTTTTCATGGCTGTTTTGGAAGGGAATTTTCACCAGAGCGAACCCCGTCGTTTTGCTCTGGTGATTGGTCGTTTTAACGACCTTGTCACGGAAAAGCTTTTAGGTGCTTGCCAGGATTGTTTGAAGCGTCACGGGGTCGATGTTGATCCCCATGGTGAGCAGGTCGATTATGCCTGGGTGCCAGGAAGCTTTGAGATTCCGATGGTGGCCCGCCAGTTAGCGCTTACTGGGCGCTATAACGCCATTATTTGCTTAGGCGCAGTGATCAAAGGGCAAACGCCCCACTTTGATTACGTAGCCGCTGAGGTTTCCAAAGGGATAGCCGCGGCAAGCTTTCAGACTGGGGTGCCCATTGTGTTTGGCGTCCTCACGACTGACACAATGCAGCAAGCGTTGGAGCGAGCTGGCATTAAGAGCAATCTGGGGTGGAGCTACGCCATGAGCGCACTAGAAATGTCGAGCTTGATGGGACAAATTCAAGCTTTGCCGAGTGATCCGCAGAATGGTTTGCTATCGGCTGGGGCTGCACCAACTTTGCCATCGGCAGCAGTGCCGACCCAAGCGACCTCTACCAACCAGTAGCATTGTCATCCTGTTGATGGCCTCATCCTGCTGATGGACGCGATCGCGCCCATTACTGCATTAATCTGCCGGCTGAGATTGCGTAAACGCTTGGTACTGCTCAGCCAAATTGGCATAGGCTGACTGAGTTTGATGCAGTCGCGGATTGAGCAGCGACTCTACGGGCTGACCGCCCGGGGTGCAATGTTGCTCCATGATCGTTTGGGCGTCAGCAGGTTGCACTCGACAGTACCAGGTGTCACCAGGCATCACGCGCACAGTCGGCCCAGAACCGCACTGCCCCTGGCACTCGCATCCTTGCACCAGCAAATGATCCGACTGATGCTGTTGAAACGCCGCCAGCGTCTCGGCAGCGCCATTGCGTAGACAAGAGCGGTGCTGACAGACTGTGATCAGGTATCGCGAAGAAGAATTTGCCATCTCTGGTTATCGAATATTGGCTGCCAGGGTCTTGTGTCTTTAAAGTAACAAGTTTTATACACGGCTCAATTGAGGCTGTGGCATTGGGTGCAATGATGCCTTGAGAAAACTGCATTCCTGACTGGGGGATGGCTGATGGTGAGAATGACCTCGATGCCCCAGTTAGCTGTCAATGGACGATTAATAAGGCTTGAGACGCCATGTGCTAGCTGCTACGGGGTATATGTCTCTCGCCTGCAAGTGCTGGCTGGGCAAGGCGATCGCCACGACCTAACCTAGAGAGTCTACATCACGCCTGTTTAAGAACAGAAAACTCCATCGGCGTCGCTTCATCGTTGCTTCACAAGGCTTTATCCTCCCTTCACACAGTCCGCTAAACGTCAGATCTCTGCACCGCAAACGGACAGCGTTGAGCACGGCATCAACCGGGATCAGAGGCAGCCACCAACTAACCCCAAGAATTCCTGAACTTGAGCAGAGTTTTCCTGAAGATTTCCCTATCGACTCATCAAAAAAAGTCAGACATGATGAAAACGTGGTCAGCCTTGCTGGCTCACTGTCGTTACCGATTTCTATCAGCGATGTCATCTCCCATCTTAAATCTGTCCTCTTCACTTGAATGTCCGAAATGCAGCAAGAACACCATTGTGAGTCACCAAAATGGGATTTACCAATGCCTGAGTTGCAATTTTGAGCGTGACCTGAGCACCGAAAACGAGTTGCTGCCCGCAAAAGGTGGCCTGGGTGAATTGGTGTTTGCCATTGGTGGCTTTTTGGTTGCCGCCGCCCTGATTTTGTGATGGCGGTTTGCATTAACAGCAACATTTATTTATGGGAACAGATCCATGCGACAACCTCAGCGACATAACCTATTGTTCCGGGCAGCCTGCGAAGGGCTGAAGCTTCTCGCATTCATGGTGGTTGGGTTTATCAGTATTTGCCTGCTCTGGGCTTTATTCGGCACGGTTGAGCAAACAGAAGCGCTGATGCGAGTAGTGATGCCAGTGTTTTTGCGGCTCACTGCCGGATTGATGAGTTTGTTTGCGATCGCAGGCCTGATTGAATCACTGGAATAGCCTGAATTTTGACCGCATCAACTAAATCAGTGAGCACTGGTAGCCGGATCTGGGATAGCCAAGAGCTGCCGCAGCGATCGCTGAATCAGGGCGATCGTCAAGCTAGGTTGTTCTAACTGCGGCGTCAGCCCCACGTTCTCAATGATCTCGAATTGCTGGATAGCCTCAGGATTCAGTGCTGCCAGACGTTTGCCCAATTCCACATCGGTAAATTGCGCTGCTTGGCCCCAAAACACGACCGTCGGCACCGTCAGTTGTGGTAGCCACTCCGCCAGATCAAAACACAGATCGCCGCGCACAAATGACAACGCCGCATACTCCGCATTGGGTTGGGTAGCGGAAGCCAGATATGCCTCCACCATTTCACCTGTGATCAGGTCAGGGTTAGCAAACTGGCGATTACTCAAGAAACCACTAATGCCCGCCGAAGTCGCGATCGCGCTCTGATAAAGCACTTTATCCAGCAGGGGGACGCGCAAAATTTGCGGTAACCAACTCTCGCTAAAATCTTTACCAAAATCTGACAGTCCTGCTGGGGTGACCAAAATTAGCCCCTTCACCAGTTCAGGCTGCTGCACCGCCACCCGCACCATGATGGCGGCAGTCAAGGCCGAGGCAATGACGATCGCTCCTTGCGGGGCTAATTTTTGCAACAGTTGGACAATGGTCGTTTCGTAATCGCTGATTTGATAGCTGCGTTCAGGATGATCAGACTGGCCCCACCCGATGAGATCAGGGGCAAACACCCGATAATCACTTGCAAACGCCGGATAAACCTTCGACCATTCATAGGAGGATGACCCGCCACCAAAACCGTGTAGAAAGAGCAGGGTTTGGTCGGGATGATCAGCCACCGGCCAAAACTCTGGCTGGGGAGCCGCATAGGCGATCGCGCCTAAGTCGGTGACGATAGAGCGTTGCTCAAATCCGGGTGCGATGAACATGTTGGCGATCCTCAATTTCAGCGGTGATGGTTGCCAACGACTCGCACAGACCCTGCTGGGATGACATCCATAAGCTTCTTGATAACTGATTATGTCTAGATTTGGCACCTGACAAAAGAGTTATTTCTCAGGACTGACGCCCAACACCTCCGGATGGGAAGGACATAATCCCGTAAACAATAAAGCTCGTGGCTAACTGCTGTAACGATCGGGTTTGCGCCTTTTGTGGACGGTAACAGTTAGTCTATTGAGGATAAGCACATGTGCGGGCCACAGACTTTTGTCTGATCAGCAACCTGGCACCTCAATTGTGCGTCTACACCCTTTAGTTCTCTGTCATAGATTCAATGGTTTTACGATATTTTGCAGCCAGTATTGTCGGCTTAAGTTTAGCCGCTGTGAGTTTGCCAGCTGAGGCCCGCCCCGAAATCGCGAGTGGCGATCAATGGCTCGAAGGTGTCGACCAAGAACAGTGTCTCAGTCGTGCCGATGACTTTATCCGCGAACTGAATGTGCCGAACGAAGCGGGAGATATTGACCGGACTGGTTACTTCGACGACGGCGTTTTTCGCATCTTGTGTTACACCGGGGGTGAGGATTCCAGCATGTTGCTGGTATTTTCAGCCCACAATGACAGTATCGAAGTCGCCACTCAATTCCTCCAGTTCGCGTTAGAAGAACTCGCCGTTGCCGCAGACACTGATGAGGAAGCCGGGCTACTTTAGCATTCCTCACACCGCCATCAATATCGCGCGCGGTTGCGGTTGACCTTAGCAGCGAGATATTGACCGGATGCAGCCAGTGCCGCGTCCGGCGATCGCGCCTGGCTAAGGACCGAAACCGTTACCGTGATGCAGGTTGAAACCGATATCTGTTTAGTGGGGCTTGGGATCCCCAGCTGTCGCTGCCCCCTTGGTAAGGGGGCTCAGAGTATCCCGGCTCAAAGTCCCTCTTGTTAAGGGGGATTTAGGGAGATCAGTAGCAACCTGACGCTAAGCAGACACTGAAACTGCACCACGAATACCTCATGCTCAGGGTGAGATGAGGTCTAGTGACTGGTCAGGGCTGCCAATCCCCGGCGGTAGATGGTTTGAGCGTATTCTGTCCAAGCGCCCTGCCCCCAATAGCGGAAGCAGCTCGTCTCTAACAGCAAATTGTGCAGCAGTGCGCGGTGATAGGCGGGCGATCGCTCATCTCCCAACTTGCCCGCTTGCACTGCTTGGTGAAAGCGAGCGCTGAGCTGCTGCATAGGTTGCATGACATTGCCATACCCCTCAACCCAGCTGCGATCGCTCGTCCAAGATGAACCTTCCATGTGGAAGTTGCCATCTTCTGCTTGGATAGAGGAGATCGCGGTCTGCACGGCTTCGGGGGTAGGGCGATCGCCCACCAGCTGCCACAGCCGATGTTGCCCAATCGCCTGACAGGTTGGGAAGTCTGCTTCCGTGACACCAGCGGCGGCCAACAGTTCCAGGTATTCTGTAGCAAGGAAGCCGACCGTACCGACACGACCACAGCCATGTTGCCGCATTTCATGCCAGCAGCGCTTAAACATACTGGGAAACTCATTCATCATGACCCCACCATTTTCGCCATCACTGATCTGTGAGACTAGCGGTGGCACCGATTGATTCCCCAGCGTCATTGGTTGCAGCGTCTTGGCTTCAGCAAACGGCTGCATCTGGCCCACCAGTTTTGTGTCCGATCCCTGGGTTTTGATGAGCACCGTGATTTCTGCTACTTCGCCCTGAGAATTTTTGGCCACCAGCCGATGCGGGAGATGGGGTTGAGGAATGCCGTGGCCTTCTAGGGTTTCGATCGTGTGCTCTTGCACCATCAGCCACTGATAGCCACAGTCCTTCAGCGCTTTAACCAAGGCATAAAGGGTATCGGGGTGGTTTGGCAGGTGCATCTCTGGCGGCGAAAAGCCCCGCACTCGAGAGAGCGCTTCCCAGCCAAATAGGGCCGCAAAATGATGTTGCCAAGCGCGAATGTGTAACGCAATATCCGGAATGGGGGTCGAGGGCGCCACCGCATGGCCCCAAAAAGTGCCGAGCCATTCCACATAGGGTTGATATTTAGCGTCACAGGTAATGCGCTTCAGCTTGTCAAGAATGTCGTGGCGATTCATCTGCTGGAAGCCCCACAGCAACGTGCCGGAGTAATCCAACATGATGCGGGGATTGCAGCCTTGCTCCACCAATTCGGGAATGAAGTCGCCCATGCGAGCGTAGCAATAGGCAAATGGCCCAGCATTATGGTTATCCCCGTCGTAGGGGTGCTCAAACATATGTTGCAGGTTGCTGATGAGTTGCCCATTTTGCCCAGCGGGGATCGTCGGTTGGTGCATGTGGAGGGCGATCGCAAACCCCGCCGAAATATCGGATAACCGCAGATTGGTGTGCTCTAAATACAGCGGATCGGTGCCCTGGGTAGCGGCTTGAAGGCGATCGCTCCACCCCGCGAGAGGCGGCATATCGTCAATCAATTGGGGCAAGCGATCCATGATGGAGTGGGCAGCAGTAGCGACCATGAAACCTCAGCACAAATAATCTTTTTCAGTGTCGCACCGTTCGCTACAAGTTGAGTCGTGATTATGCGTTTGATAAACGATCTTTAACAGTTGTGACACCGCCAGGGCGAAATTGCCATTGTGATCAAGGCGGTGGGCCAGTTTCCCCTCAATGACTTGCATCATGCAGGGTAGTCGCCAGTTTGAGATGAGCGACAGCGATAACCAGGCGCAACGAAGCTAGCTTGCTCACCACTGGTCGCGATTAGACAGTGCGCCTAAGAAAACGGGCAAGCAGAGAGCGGCTGTTTCAGAGGTCGAGATAATTCTTTAACCACATTTGGCAAGGCAAAAAAATCTCAGACTCAAATTGTTCTGATGGGGGGAGATTTGAGCCGAAATGGCCTCAGCCTCAACGGTGTTTCACAGGTTTTTAGTTTTAGGATGAATAGACTACCCTAAGCGGCAAGCAGGCTGTTTGGTAGCCAAGCGCTGCGCTATTGACTTTTGGATTCTCACTGAGTTTATTGCAAACGCAACTATGTATAACTTGAAAGCTATTGTGGTGGGGGCTGGCATTGGGGGACTCACGACCGCGATCGCCCTCAAACAAGCCGGCTACACGGTCGAAATTTACGACAAAGTCAGCGCCTTACGCCCTGCAGGGGCGGGCATTTCGCTCTGGTCGAACGGGGTCAAAGTGCTAAACCGCCTGGGTTTGGGTGAGCAGCTAGCGGCCTTGGGTGGCACCATGAACCGGATGGAATATCGCAGCCACCAAGACGAACCGCTTAGCCACATCGACCTGATGCCGCTGGTTCATCAGGTGGGGCAGCGACCTTACCCGGTCTCGCGCACCGACTTGCAGGACATGTTGCTGAACGCAGTGGGACGTGACCAGGTGCAGTTGCAGATGCGCTGCGTGGAGGTGGAAGAAACTGCTGATCAGGTCACCGCAATTTTCGAAAACGGTCACCGTGCGACGGGGGATCTGCTCGTCGGAGCGGATGGCATTCATTCCCGCGTGCGGGAGTATGTTTTGGAGACATCGATCAGCCCACGCTATGCCAACTACGTCAACTGGAACGGCATTGTCGATGCCCAACCCGGTCTCTGTGAGGCTGATAACTGGGTGATCTATGTAGGACAGGGCAAACGCGCCTCGATGATGCCCATTGGGGGCGATCGCTTTTACTTCTTTTTTGGGGCGCCCATGCCCAAAGGCACTCACGTCGAACCGGCCCAGCGCCGAGATGAATTAGCCGAAATTTTTGCGGGTTGGCCCGCTCCTGTCCAAACCTTGATTCAAGCTTTGGATCCGCTCAACACCAATCGTCTTGAAATTCACGATATCGATCCGCCCCATCACTTAGCTCGCGGTCGAACGGTGCTGATTGGTGATGCTGCCCACGCGACGACTCCGACTCTGGGGCAAGGGGGCTGCCAAGCGGTAGAAGATGCCGAGGTGCTCACCCGCTATCTGGTCACCACCAACATCAGCGTGTCGGATGCCTTGCAGCGTTACGAACAGGAGCGCAAAGACCGCACCGCTGCCCTCGTGCTCAAAGCCCGCAAGCGGACGGACACCATTTATGGCAAAGATCCGGCACTGACGGAAGCCTGGTATGAAGAACTCAAACAGGAATCACCCGAGGCGGTGACTGGGGCCTTAGCCAAGGTCATCTTAGGGGGCCCGATGCGGTAGTCAAAGGGCCACTTTCTCAGCCAGACGAGCCGCTCTTAAATCGAGCATGAGTCTGGCCCTAAACAATTTTGAGAGGCATTTTTATGACAGGAAAATTGACGACGCATGTGCTGGATACAGCGAATGGTTGTCCAGCCGCGTCAATGGGGGTGGGCCTGCGGTTTATCGACCCCGCTACGCAGCAATCCGTTTTGCTCAAGCACACCTTCACCAATGCCGATGGACGCACGGATGCGCCAATGCTGAGCCCCGAAGAGTTCAAGGTCGGCCAGTATGAACTGGTGTTTGAAGTTGATGCTTACTTTCGGCGGCGAGGGATGGAGCTACCAGAACCAGCCTTTTTAGGCGAAGTGACGCTGCGGTTTGGCATTGCGGATGTCGAGGCACACTATCACGTGCCGCTGTTAGTCTCGCCCTGGTCTTACAGTACCTATCGGGGGAGCTAGCAGCAATGGGGCAAGTTACTTTAGCGGCGTTGAACGAAATGGATGAAGTGCATTTCACCCAGGCATTAGGCGATATTTTTGAGCACACGCCCGCGATCGCTCAAAAGGCTTGGCCCCAGCGTCCCTTTGCGACGGTGGAAGCATTGCATCAGGCGATGGTGACAGTGATGCAAGCCCTGCCAACCGAAGATCAGTTACGGCTAATCCGAGCGCATCCCGATCTGGGCACTAAAGCCAAAATGGCCGACTCATCCGTGCAAGAGCAAGCCGGGGTTGGCCTTGATCGCCTCTCGCCAGAGGAGTTTGCCACTTTCTCGGAGTTGAATCAGGCGTATCGCGATCGCTTCCATTTTCCCTTTATCGTCGCCGTCAAAGAACACACCAAAACCTCAATTTTGGCTGCCTTTCGTCAGCGCTTGACCCACGACGCGGCAACGGAGCGTCAAACCGCCTTGGCCGAGATTGCCAAAATTGCCGGGTATCGCCTTGGAGCATTAGTGCAGGACTAATCCCTATGCTTCAAAATAGCGGCGCAACAAAGCGATTTTCCGTTATTACCGCTCCCAAATTAACCGCGCTAGACGACCTACTAAGTCGCTGATCGGGGAGGGAAAATCGCTTTTCCAGAGAGTCCGGTTCAATATCCTGACTTAGCGGACGGTCGCGTAATTGTGCGATCGCCTCGCTCGGCACCGTAAATTTCCTTAGCTCGGGGATGACACGAATCGAGGGCAGCGCTATTGTAGGCGTGGCAAATTTGGGTCAGCACAAGCTAAAGTGGTACTGAGTACGGATTATGGAATACTTATCTCCCCTGTACTCATGTCAGTGATGGGATGCCCTACTTGCTGTTCCTTGCCTCTAGGGTGAATAACCAGCAGTAACTTAGCTAAACCCATGGCATTCCCTATCTGTTGTCGATCTGTGGAGTACACGTAAGATGGAGAGCCCGACAGCTGCTAAACCGATCCGTTCTTTAGAAGATGCTTTTGAGCGCTGTCAGGTCTTGAAAATGCGCCTGAGCCGACAACGCCGCTACATTTTAGAACTGCTGTGGGAAGCCAAAGAGCATTTATCGGCCCGCGAGATCTACGATCGCCTTAATCGTCAGGGGTGCGAGATCGGCCACACCTCGGTCTATCAAAACCTGGAAGCCCTCTCTGAGCACAATATTATTGAGTGCGTCGAGCGCTCCGATGGCAGGCTGTATGGGCACATCAACGACGCCCATAGCCACGTTAACTGCCTGGATACCGAGCAAATTATCGATGTGCGCGTCGAGTTGCCCCCTGAGCTGATTCGTCAGGTAGAAGCACAAACAGGCACTAAGATTACTGAATATCGCATTGACTTTTTTGGCACTCGACAGTCAGCTTCCGAAACTGTCTAAATGCCGAACACTTCTTTGGTGAAGAGAACGAGAATAGCGCCAAAGACGATCGCGGCCAGTATCAAATCCATAACCATTACCCTGAAAAAGACTGCGTATGCTGAAGCTGCGCCAACTTTGCTTGACGCAATGGTTAGCATTTACTGCCTTAACGTACCCAATCTAGCGACTCCGGTTAAGTAGGGAACCACCTATCTTGACAGAAGCCTGATTCCATGGTGAGTGTAGTTAATGATTAACCGGGCAATAGCCCTGGCGGCGGGTTGATCACGACATAGCCAGCGTCGATATCCACGACGGGGACAATCTCTTCGACAAAAGGAATGAGGACAGGCGGAGCCGATTTGGATTTGTGCTTTTTTGTCTGACCAATGTCAGGTTTTGCGGTGACCGCCGCCAGGTCGGAGAAGAGTTCGATCGCGAGTAAATCGTTCCCCGCTGAGTAAATATCGACCACTGTGCCGATGTCCTCATCCGTTGTCTGGAGGCGAACGGTGAGTCCCACCAAATCAGCCACATGAAATTCCCCCGGTTCGAGAACCAGGCGATCGCTCGCCGCAATTAATAGACGTGCTTCTCGCAGAGCTTCCACCTGGTCGCGATAATTTACCCCTTTGAGCTTGATGACATACAGCCCCTTGCCCGCTAAATAGCGACCGGAGATCAGCTTTACAGTTTCAGGCTCGGTGTGGCCCGGTTTCAGGAGCCAGCGATCGCCCGGCTCCAAAAACCGCTCCGGAAAGTCGGTGTCAGGATACACCCGCATCTCGCCATTCAGTCCTTGGGGGGCGACGATGCGACCAATTTCAATCCAGTCATCGGACAATGCTTCGTTCATCACCGTCTTCAAGCACCCACTGCGGTCAGACTGGGTTGATACAGAGCCGTCACCACACTCGCCAAATGTTGAATCGCCTGGTCAATTTCGCCATCGGCCGCTGTCAGGCTAATACGAATACACTGGCGAGTGTGAGACCAATCTTCTTGCAAGCCGGGGAAGAACGGATCACCGGGCACCACGATCACCCCATATTGCTTGAGCTGCTGATACAGTTCGCGATCGGTCACAGGCAGTTGGTCAAACCAGAGCCAAGCGAAGATGGCCCCTTCACCGCGGTGCAAATACCAGGGCACATCTCCAGGCATATGCCGATCCAGACTGTCGGCAAGGACGGCAAATTTATTCTGGTAATAGGGACGAATCACCGTTTCTGATAGGTGAGCGAGGGCACCCGAGGCGATCGCTCGGGCCGCGATCGCTTGACCATAGCGCGACGAATGGATACACAAATTGGTCTGGAACGACTGCAAGATTTGAATGATCGACTCATCGCCCAACGCAATCCCAATCCGTTCCCCCGGCAGCCCCGCCTTCGACAAACTGAGGCAATGCACCATGTTGTCGCGGAAAATCGGCGTCATTTCCGTAAAGTTGAGCGCTGGATACGGTGGCGCATAGGCCGAATCCACAAAGACGGGCACGTTGTGGGGCGCAGCCAAGTCAGCAATACGGTGGACTTCGTCATTCGTCAACACATTCCCCGTGGGATTGCAGGGTCGCGAAAATAAGACGAATCCGGTGCGATCGGTAATTTCTAGCTGGCTGAAGTCAGGGCGATATTTAAAGGAGTGAGCGGCGACATCAATATCCAACGTCGGTTTGTAGGCCCGCAGCGCTTCTGGATACAGCGAGACGCCGCCATAGCCGGTGTAATCAGGACTCAGCGGTAGCACAATTTCCCGTAGTTGCCCGTCCGCTGTGTAGCCGCCAAAGGCGTTGGCCGCAAAAAAGTACAGCGATTGACTGCCCGGTGTAATGAGGATGTTGCGCTCGGTCAAATTGAGCCCGTAGCGTTGATTAAAGTCTACCAGCACGGCCTCAATGAGTGGTTCATACCCCTGACTAGAGCCATAACGACAAACGACCTCGCCATATTCGGCACTGGCCAGCAGGTCAGCCGTGCAGTCGCGCCAGAGTTGCTCGACCTCGGGCAAAATCACCGGATTACCGGCACTCAAATTAATGAAAGACTGCCCCTGGCCCGCTCGCAAGGTTTCAATAATGTCTTTCATAATGGCTCTCACCCCCGTTAGGTGAGACATTTGATCGCCAAATTGGGTCAGGGCAGGATTCATAGGTCAACCAATGAAGGGCAGGGATGGACGCGCGATCGCGGCCACTCGGTGAGCGAGTCTTGCCAGAATAACATTCTTGATTCGGCATGGGCACAGGAAATCGGGGAAGCCACTGCGGTGGGCGATCGCGCCCGCTTAGAACCCTCGCCAACTAGTCGCCCCTAAACGCGATCGGGCAGGATGGCCAAGATCGACTAGCCTGTAGGAGACCCACCCATCCAGCCTGGAAAAGGAGACGACCCGCGTGGACACAGTAGCGTTAGGGGCGAGTGCGAGCCTCATCGCCGGACTCGGCACCGGCATCGGTGCTTTGCCAGTCTTACTGCCCTGGATGCCCGACGCAAAGGTGGAAGGCGTGTTGTTGGGCATTGGCGGCGGCATTATGCTGGCGGCAACCTCGTTTTCGCTCGTCGTGCCAGGCACTGCCGCAGCGATGGAGTTAGGCTATTCCGAAGCGATCGCGGCGCTGATTATGGGTCTCGGCATTTGTCTGGGGAGCGGCTTGCTCTGGCTCGTCCACAACCGCTTTCCCCACGAGCACGTCTTTAAAGGGCTGGAGGGACCAGCAGCAAAAAATTTGAAGCGGATTTGGCTGTTTGTCGCCGCGATTACCCTGCACAACTTTCCCGAAGGCTTGGCCGTCGGAGTCGGGTTTGGTTCTGGTGATACAACCCAAGGCTTAACGCTGGCCCTGGGCATCGCGTTGCAAAATATGCCGGAAGGGTTGGTTGTCGCCTGGTCGCTCAAGAGCCTGCAATATTCTCCCTATTATGCCCTCGGCATTTCGACCCTGACGGGACTGGTCGAACCCGTGGGCGGCCTGGTGGGGGCGGGCCTTGTCAGCATCGCTCAAGAAGCTTTGCCCTGGGGCATGGCTTTGGCCGCCGGTGCCATGCTGTTTGTGATTGTGGATGAAATTATTCCCGACATCTCCCAAAAGAGCCTGGGCCAGAGCGGCACCCTGGGCGTCATGGCGGGCTTTGTGGTGATGATGTGCCTGGATATTGCCTTGGGCTAGAGGTTCGCCCCCGGCTCATCCGGAGGGAATGGCTCGGGGTGAGATTCATGTTCCACTTCAAAGACGTGGCCATACAGGCTAGAGAGGATCTGTTTACCTTCTTGGGTGAGTTTCAAGTGGGCGATCGCATCTTTGATGAAGGGATACACCGTTTTCCAATAAAAGCGGGGATAGTTGCGCCGCAAGTCTTCGGGATGACGATATCCCAACTGCTGATTGACGCCCGTTTCCTCAAATTCATAAAACAGGGCGGGAATTTTGTGCAAATAGCGAGGATCTGATAGCTGCCCGATCAGGTCAGCCGCTCGCACTAACCCTGGAAACTCCGTCGTGTCTTGATGATCCCCATCCAATGGCACGGGAAACCGCGTGAGCTCAATATTGCGTTTGATGACTTCTGCGTTGATCAAGGCATGGCCGCCAAAACGCTCTTGCACAAAGAGTTTGCCGCGATCGACATGGTAAGGCGTGAGACTGGCGTCGGTGTGTCCCTCGGGAAACTGTACGGTTTCGTCTTGTCTGCCGGTGGCATAGGTTCGGCCAGAAATGACATCTCGACGGCACACCCCTTTGACGTAGCCAATGTCGTGGCACACCAGCGAAATCGTGAAGTGCAGCCAGTCTTCGCAGGAGACTCGCCCTTCGCGAATGTGCTTGCCCCGCAAAATTTGCTGGCCCACCAAAGTTACGAAGATGGCATGTTCAACGTCGTGATAGAGGGCATTGCTGTTGGCGATGGTTTCCACTCCCATGTTGCCGACCCAGGCAATGATGTCGGCGTAGTCAGGCTTGAGCCCACCGTAGGTTTGGGTGTAATTGGACCGCAGTTCGGCAACAAAAGCGTTACCGAGAATCTTGTTGGGATTGATCATGCGACTGGGAGAACGGGGAGAAAAGTTGGCGAAGAGCTGTATGTCTGTTCTATCCGATCTATCCAGGGCGCAACAACCGCATCAGGACGCTTCTGATCGGTAACTAGCCGGTAAAAGCAACCCGGCCCCTTGTTGGGTAACACGATAGTTTGAAGTTATGCCCCAGGGACCGGGGGCCTGACGTTAGCCATTGACCGCAGTGGTAAAGCTAAGCCTTGCCGTGGCATTGTTTGTACTTTTTGCCGCTGCCGCACCAGCAGGGTTCATTGCGTTTGGGTGTTACGGGCGGCAAGTGCTCGCCATCAAGGTAAAACCAGATCCCTTTCTGCTTTTGGAAGCGCGATCGCTCGTGGATTTGTCCGGGTTGGTCGGCCTGAAACCGGGCGACAAATTCGACGATGCCAGTATCGTCATCTGGCTGTCCCTGCTGAGTCGAGAGAATGGTTAACCCGAGCCACGTCGTGTTTTGCATACTCTGGCGCAGGGTGGCGCGATCGCTCAAGCGGCGCTGGGTGGGATGGTGCGTCGCCATGAGATAGTCGATATTTTGCTGCACATAGGCGGTGTAACGCGATCGCATCAGTGCTTCGGCGGTGGGCGCAGCCTGTTGCCCAGAGAGATAAGGTTCGCAGCAGCGGAGCAACGGTCGTTGACTCCCACAGGGGCACTGGGTAAACGCAGTCATGGATAAGGTCGAGACAGCCGATAAAACTACTGGGCAGATTAGCCAAAATCCCCGCATCAAGGCAACCTCAGAACGCCCTTGAGATCTCACGATTTGCGCTTAGGTGCAGCCAGCCATTACCACCAACAGCGTGATTGGGCAGCATTTTTACCTTTAGTTCGGCACATTACAAGTTGCCTGTTGCGGCCCCCATATCTGACCAGCAATGGTCCCAATTACCCAGCCATCCCCAAAACCAGCTCCTGTGTATACACATCTCGGCCCTCACCCCCTCAGTCCCCCTCTCCCAAAAATGGGCGAGGGGGAGGCCAGACAAAGCTTTCCGGCTCCC
>NZ_QVFV01000002.1:171484-209593 GCF_004212215.1 Leptolyngbya iicbica LK | reverse complement strand
CAAAGCTTTCCGGCTCCCCTTCTCCCGCTCTGGGAGAAGGGGTTGGGGGATGAGGGTAAAGCCATGACGGCAAGGGTTTCAAGACTTATGTATACACGGTAGCCCAAAACCAGAGAGGTTGTGCTGTACCGCGCCCTTACCGGGTAGAGACTTGCGAAGGCACGGTGCGCCAGAGTTCTTCCAGCTTGTTAGCGGGAATGGTGAGATACAAGACGTCTTGGTTATCCAACGTGTGGGAGAACAGGTCGAATCCGTGGAGCGCTCCCTGGGGCGTCTGAATATACAGCGGCACCAGATCGGCTTCTTGGGCAATGTCGGTCACCCGTTTGCCAAAAAATGCATGGCCCGGCGTGATTAACGCGCCTAGCGCCACCCACAAACTCTGGCCGGTGATGCCGCTGCCTAATACTTGCCCTCCCAGCGCCGCCGCCGCAAACGAGGGGGCCGCCAATTCGGTGGGACTCATCACCTGTTCAAACTCAAAGACTTGCTGCACCTGGCGGGCAAAGTTGGGGTCTTGATTGCGCACCACAATGGGCAGCTGGTGAGCCAGGCTTTTAGCGGCGAGGGCGATTTCGAGGTTGCCAGTGTCATAACTGGTCACGGCCAAGAGGCCAGCGGCGGTGGTAATGCGGGCCTCTTTGAGGGTATCGGGCAGGCTGGCATCGCCCAAAATTACCGGAATTTTTAACGCGCGTATGCTGTTCACAAAGCGGCCTTGGGCATCACGCTCGATCACCACGACATCGTGGCCGCCCAGTTTGAGCTGGCGTGCAATTTGAAAGCCTACGCCCCCAAGGCCACAAACAATGTAGTGATGACGTTGCGGCAATTGCACCGCATTCCACACCTGATGAAAATGGGTGCCCAACACCAAATCATTCAGCAGGGCATAGAACACCCCGATGACCCCCGCTCCCACCAGCATCATGATGGCGGTAAACACCTTGATGGCAACGGGCGCCTGCTCGGCAACTTCTTCGTGGCCGCCTGCCCCCGTCAACATGCCCACGGTGAAATAGAGGGCATCAGCGATCGCAATATTAAAGTTGACGCTGATGTAAATCAGGGTGGCCGCAGTAATCAAGAAAAAGAGCACTAGCGTAATGGCAAGCGCGGCCTGGCTCTGTCGCCGAAATTGGCGTAACCCGGCTAAAAAGCTGCGAATCCGCCGCTCCCAAGTGAGGCGCTGCATCCGGCTAGGGGAAGGGCGCGTCGCGATGATCAAGCGATCGCCAACGGCTAATTGGTGATCTTGTAAAACCGCCGAAACCAAGTCTACTTTCTGACCAGCGGCTTGGTAATAAATCAACATGCGATCGCGGTTTTCCCACAGATGCCGCAACACCATGCCGTTCCAGGGATGATTCGCATCAATACATTCTTCGTACATGGGCCAGTTGTGCCCCATCAAATCAATCTGGCCGATAGCAGTGTTGCCCAAAGCCGCAAAGGCAAAGATGGGGCCAGACAGCGCCGACACACTCATGGAGACGTGGTACGAGAGGGTTTGGTCGAGACGACTGCCCAAGCCCGTATTCAAGAGGCGGTTGATGATGCGAATGCGCGGATTGAGCACCCGTGCCTGGGTCAAGATCGCCAGATTCAGAGCATCGTCTGAGGTCATCAACAGCAAGGCCGAAGCGTCGTGGATGCCCGCTTGCACCAAAACGTCGGGCGATCGCAAATCGCCGACCACGACATGCTCTTCATCGATGGGTTGCGAGCTGATGCCAACTACGTGGGCACCCTGCTGCCGCAATAGCGAAAAGACCCGATAACCTGTATTTCCTAACCCGCAGACAATGATTTTTGGCTTCATTTAGTCGTTGATGGCAGGATGCTGGAGACACCGCATCCGCTTCTTTCTAATAGTGTCTAGGGGCACTCTAAACATGTTGTAGCTTTAGATACGTCTGCTCGCTTTTTGACCGTTTCCTCATCCGTCATGGCATTGGTTGCGATCGCGGCCGCAACCAACCAAGCCGCAAACCCTGGAGTCAAGCAGGCGGGTGGGGAGTGCGATCGCTCCGGCTCCGGCTTTGAACAACTGCCGACGGGCAACTTAAAGCGCCAAGCCGAGTATTGTTTTTCAGTGCCGCTCCACAGCAGCCCATCTGCACCATTGTTAGTCTACGGGTCGCAGGTCATTCGTGAATAGTGGGATCCAAAACTTTTGAGCATCACCGCTAGCACATTTAGGGGTTGCAAAGCGAGTCATTGGCAGGGAGCCCAGAGAGCAGGTTGGTTGGGGTTCAGGGGACGGGTTCTTCGGAAGAACCCGTCCCCTCGGTGCGGAGCTGCTGCAAGATGGCCGGGGTGGTGGGGTGGTCGGAGAGGCGATCGCCCTGCCCCGCTGCCAACGTCGCCTGCCCAGCACCCCGGTTGCTTGAAGAAACCGGGGTGCTCTACTCCGCCGCCCCCCCATGAATCTTTTGCCACCACTGCCGCGCCCCAACCGTGTAGGGATGGTCAGATCCCAGGCGTTGCTCAAAAATTTGCACGGCTCTGGTGATGATCGGTTTGGCGTCTTCTAACCGTCCCATGCTGAGATAAAGAGCCGCAATATTCCACAGACTGATGGCGACACTGGGGTGGTCGGCTCCCAACTGCTGTTCACGGAGTGGCGACCTCAGGATGGTCAGCCCCATACACTTGTTCATCAATTTGCAGCGATCGCAGGTAGAGGGGTTCGGCCTCGCCATCGCGCCCCTGGGCATGGTACAGCGCCGCCAGATTATTCAGGCTGGTGGCGACCTCAGGATGGTCAGCCCCTAAGTGCTGTTCACGGATTTGCAGTGATCGCTGAAAGAGGGGTTCGGCCTCGCCATCGCGCCCCTGAGCCTGGTACAGCGCCGCCAGATTATTCAGGCTGGTGGCGACATTAGGATGGTCGGCCCCCAACTGCTGTTCCATGATTTGCAGCGATCGCAGATAGAGGGGTGTGGCCTCGCCATAGCGCCCCTGCTTCCGGTACAGCAACGCCAGATTATTCAGGCTGGTGGCGACATCGAGATGGTCTGCTCCCAACTGCTGCTCACGAATTTTGAGGGCTTTACGATACAGCGGCAACGCTTCGCGATAGCGTCCCTGCTTTGCATAAATTCGCGCCAAGCGATCCAGGCTTTGGGCCAAATCGGGGGAGTCTGGCAGCTTCAGACGGCTCAGCCAGCCTTCAAATTCCCCGGCCAATTCCCGCAAGTCCCGCTGGGTGCTTGCTTCCGCCAGGGCCTCCAACGCTGGGAGCAGATAGGTTTTCAACAACTCCGCATCCGGTGCCCCAGCTTGCTGCGCCTGATGAAACTGCGCCACCAGAGTCTGCGCCCGCTGGCGAGCGTCGTCGATATTGGCGGTGGGCGTATCGGTTGCGAGGTTGATTGCCGTCAAGTCAGTAGGGGCGACGGACTCGGTCAACTGCAAGCGCTGGCTAAACCAACTGTTGAGGTCCGGCATGGCGTGAACCGCCGTTTGCAAAATAGCGGGGGTAAACCACCAGATCTGCCGCAGGGGCAGGGCCGCAAAGCGATCTCGATTAAAGTTCACCACCCGCAGGGCATCGGGCCAGGCATCCTGGTGGCGAAAGGCGGTCGCAAACCCGGTAATGGAGACGACGCTATGGGGCGCATCTGCGGCTACCTGCTCTAGCTGTTGCAGCAAGTTCGCCACCACCGCATCGGCGGCCTGGTTCAGCGGCAGCGCCACCTCGGTCATAGCAATGGCCTCGCCAGACAGTTGCGCCAGTTTTGCCTGCACCCGCTGCAAAACTTCCCGGCGGGCAAATTCGGAACTGTATTCCACCCGCACCAAGCCCTGGGGATTACGCCGCGCCCACAGGGTCAGGCGTCCGGCAATATCAGCCATGCTGCCCGGTTGCCGCGACGGCTCAGAGCGCACCACCGGGCACCTCCCCCGAGGCCAAGCGTTCTACCCGCCCCTGCCCGGCCAACACATCCACCACCAGAGGATGCACCCCAAACCAGCGCTGCCCATTGAACTCTTGCACCGCCCGGGCATTGAGCAACGAATAGAGCACCGGGTCGGGCACCTGCGCCGCTTTATCGCCGCTGTAAACGGCCTGCAAACGCTCGGCTTTCTGTTCGTAGGTAATGTCTTCCTGGTCAAAGGGACTTTGGCCCAGTCGCCGCTCATATTCACTGCGCAAATTGACGATCGCCCCAGTAATATCCGCCGCGTCAATTTTGGGGTCGGGGTCATCCCGCAGTAGGGCACTATCTGCTGCATAGTTCACCAGCGCAAACAAGTCCCGCAGGTTGCCCCCCGATGCCACGATCGCCCGCTGCATCTGCTCCGGCGCAAATAGGTTAACGTCCATCCGAGCGGTCAATACCTCTACGAGAGCTTGACGACCGCCCTCGTTCGGCTGATGTTCGAGGGTGTACACCGGGGTGTCGGGCAGCACAAAGCTACAGTCGGTGGCAAAGGGAAGTTGAGCCCCATCGGTGGAGTAATACAGCCCAATCGGCAGGTTGAAGATCAGGTGCGCTCGCAAATCTTGAAAAATATTGGCATAGGTGATGAACAGTTCCTCAATGCGGGCACTGGGAATCCCGGCGCGGTCAAAATCTTCGCCAACCAACAACCACTGCTTACCCGTCGCTTCCCGTAGCAGCCGATTGCACTCGTCGAGTAGCTTATTCGCCACCGCAATCAGGGAAGACAGCCGACTCACCCGATATTCGACGACCGTTTTCTCGCGGGTGGAAGCATACTTAATTTCCCCTTTCAACGCGGCAAACAAGCCTAAAATCTGGCCCCATAGGGAGTCCGCCTGGACGCCCGCACCCGCTTCCACACTCGCCGCCATTTCCCGCGCTTCCGTGCGCACCCGCTCCTCTGAGGCAAACCAATCCCAGATTTCCTGCAACCGATAGTCCGACGGGGGCTTTCCCGCCCCACCTTCAGCAACAGGCTTCGCCGTTTGCTCGGCCACCTCTGCCATCAGCAGCAACACCACATCCAGCGGGCGAAAGTTGCTAGGGTCAAGGGCTGTTACCGCACTAAAGCGCACCGCCTGAAACTCCCCCTTCACTTGTTCAATCAGTCGCGAGAGTTCCGTCGATTTACCCACGCCCCGATGCCCCATAATGCAAGCTTTGAAGGGGATACCGTCTTGAGCGGCCCGGTTCAAACGCAGGCGAATCCGCCGCATTTTGTCACCACCGCGAGTTTGGTTGATCGCCTCTTGATAAAACGCCGCCAGCGCTGCCGGAGTGTCCAGCGGTTCCGGCCGCAGGGTGCGGTAAATCTCGTCGAGAGATTGGGCGGCTGTAGTTTGCAACATAGGGGCGATCGCGGGTGGGCAGTCATATGCCTCAATCGTATTCGATTCTACGATTTCAGCTCAGGCAAATCGTTATTGCGTCTGGCTCGCCCTTTGTCAGCGCCAATATCCTAAGGACAACTTTTTTGACTGAATGCCGATCGCTGAGAGAGGATTTTCTATCCTAATGAAGAAGTCGTGGCACGGTAGGTCAGTGTGTTTGCAAAAAGGATTCTCAGGCCCGTTCAAAACCTCTGGCAGCGCTTCACCGTTAACGAAGCGCAGATTGCCGAGCATTTAGAAGCGGTGCGGCAACAACTGCCGACCACCGAGGTGATTTTGCTGGGCAAGCCCCAAGCAGGCAAAAGTTCCATTGTGCGAGGTATGACCGGGCAATCGGCAGATATCGTGGGTCAGGGGTTTCAGCCCCACACCCGCAGCACCCAGCAATATCCCTACCCGTCGGCAGAGCTGCCGTTGCTCATCTTTACCGACACGGTGGGGCTGGGGGATGTGGAACGCGATCCCGAGGCGATTGTGGAGGATTTGACGGAGACGCTGCGGCGGGATGTGGCGCGATCGCGCATCTTCATGCTGACGATCAAAATCACCGACTTCGCCAACGATAGCCTGCGGCAAATGATTGCCCAACTCAAAAAAGACTTTCCCCACATTCCCTGTCTGCTGGTGCTGACCTGCCTGCACGAGCTGTATCCCTCACCCACCGACGATCACCCCGAGTATCCCCCGCAGTATGAGGCCATCTCCCGCGCCGCCCACACCACCAGCGAAAATTTTGCCAACGTGAGCGATCGCACCCTGCTGCTCGATTTCACCTTAGAAGAGGATGGCTTTGATCCCGTCTTTTACGGGTTGCCCGCCCTGCGCGAGACGTTGAACGACCTGCTGCCCCAGGCCCAGGCCCAAGCCATTCACCAAATCTTGGAAACCGATGCCCAGGGGAAAGCGATCGGTGACTTGTATCGTCGTGTCGCCCGGCGCTACATCAGCGCCTTTGCTGTCATGGCTGGAGTCACGGCTGCCGTGCCCCTGCCCTTTGCGACGATGCCGGTGCTCACCAGTCTGCAAATTTCGATGGTGGCGGCGCTGGGACGGGTTTACAAACAAACCCTCACCTTTGGGCAAGCCCTGGGGGTGATTGGCACCCTGGCGGGCGGCTTTTTTGCCCAGGCGGTGGGGCGCGAACTGGTGAAGTTTATCCCCGGTATTGGCAGCGTGGTCGCCACCTCCTGGGCCGTAGGGTATACCTGGGCGCTGGGCGAAGGCGCCTGTCTCTACTTTGGCGATTTGATGGCGGGCAAAACGCCTGATCCCGAGGCCATTCAAGCCATGATGAGCGAAACCTTTCAGCAGGCCAAGAGCGATTGGCAAGCGGCCCAATCCCCATCGACGCCTGACTCTGAGGCCCCACCGAACGCGGCGATCGCCCCACCGGATTCCCCCCCGGCCACTGACCCCGCCACCGCCCCGGAGGCCGATCCCCCAGAGTCGGACGAGAATCCAGAGTCGGACGAGAATTAGGAGAGGAGTCGCATCATGTGGAAGTTACGCCGTTGGCAATGGATTGTCCTCGCGATTCCTCCTGGGCTGGTGGTAGGCAGTTGGGCGGTGCTGGCCGGAATGCAGTTGCACACGTGGGGCTTGAGTTGGGTGTGGGCGCTGGTGGCGCTGGTGTTGGTGCTGTGGCGGTGGCTGCTGGGTCAGTGGACGAAACCCGATGAAGTCGCCCTGCAAGAGAGTTTGGCGACGGTGCGATCGCAGCTGCAAGACGACCTCAGCGAGACGGCGCAAAAAGTGCCCCCCGAGCAGATCGAAGCGATCCTGCGCCAAACGTTAGAAGCGGCCCGCGACGATGCGCCCCTGTGGGAAGACTGGGCCACCTTTGCCCAACGCAGCCAGACCCTCATTCGTGACATTGCCAACCTCTACCATCCTGAAGAAAAATATCCCCTGCTCAACATTTATATTCCCCAGGCCTATGGCCTGATTCGCGGCACGGTGGATGATCTGGATCGCTACATCAGCGTTGCCGCCCCCACCCTCAACCAAGTGACCGTTGCCCAGGTGTACCAAACCTATGAGACCTACCGCGCTTGGGAAACGCCCCTCAAGCGCTTGTGGACGGTGGTGGATTTGAGTCGCTGGCTGTGGAATCCCATTGGGGCAGTGGTGCGCGAAGTCGGTCGGCCCCTGGGCATGCAGGCCAACCAGCAGTTGCTCACCAACTTCAGCCAAACCCTGCGGGAAACAGCCCTCACGCTGTTGTGCAAGCGGGCGATCGCCCTCTATGGCGGTGACGCCGCCCTTGCGTATCAGCCCTCCGGTCAGTCGGCAACCCAAAGCCAAACATTGCGCGAGCTGATGGAAGCGGCCACCCCCACCCAGGCGATCGCCACCGCGCCCCTCAACTTGTTGCTGGTGGGACGCACGGGCGCAGGCAAAAGCAGCCTGATCAACACCCTGTTTCAACAAGATCGGGCGGCGGTGGATGTGCTGCCCAGCACCGACCAGATCACCCAATATCAGTGGCAAACGCCCAGTGACGAAGTGCTGAACCTGTGGGATACGCCGGGCTATGAGCAAGTCGATCAGGTCGAATTGCGGGCGCAGGTACTCGAACAAGCTCACCAAGCCGATGTGATTTTGCTGGTGAATCCCGCTCTGGACCCCGCCCTAGAGGCAGACGCCCTATTCCTGGATGAGGTGGCGCGCTCAGGGCAGACCGTCCCCAGTTTGTTGGTGATGACCCAGGCCGATCGCCTGCGCCCCATCCGCGAATGGCAGCCCCCCTACGACTGGCAAACGGGCGATCGCCCCAAAGAACGCAACATCCGCGCCGCGATCGCCTATCGCGAGGAACAGTTGGGCCAGTGGGTGCAGCAAGCGTTGCCGATCGTCACCCAATCCACCGCCGACTCACGAACCGCTTGGGGAGCCGATGCCCTGGCCATGAGTCTGATCGATATCATCGCCCCCGCCAAGTCCGAACGATTGGCACAGTTTCTCCGCAGTCGCGAGGCCCGCATTGCCGCCGCCATTCGCCTGGTCGAACGGTATGCCCTGCAAATGGCTAGCGGTCAAGGCATTATTGCCCTGGTCAAAACCCCGCTCTTCGCGGTCATTTCCGCCCGCTTTACGGGCAGCGCCGAGTTGGGCACCTTGTTAGCTCAGTCAATTCCCGCTGAGCAGGGACCTGTCGTGATCAGCAAAATGATGCTCACTTACGAACTAGCGGGGCTCCTCAATGAATCCAGCACGTTGTTCAGACCGGGCGAAATTCTGAAACTGTGGCCCCTCTTGCTACAGGGCAGCGATCGCCCCCCCACCCACAACGCCTGGGCCTGGGGACAAGCTCTGGTGGAATATTGGACTCAAGACCTCACCAGTGACGGGTTGAAAACGCGCTTTGAGCATTACCTCGATCAAGCCGACGCCCTGCCCGACAACCTTCGCCATGCGACCACCGTCGAACCGTGAGCGATCGCGACAGGCCCGCCCCGCCGCTCACCGCCGTCCATCATAGTGTCAGCTCAATGCTAGTGATAGTAGTCATTCAAGGGATTGGCCAGGGCGATCGCTGACATTTCCAAAGCCCATATTAAGGTTCATAAAATCACTGAAGTCCGTTGGTAGGATCATCGCAGTTCGGATCAGTTGGCATTTATTTGGGCGATAGTTCCAACAACTGCGCCAATCTTGGGTTCGTCAACTAAAATTCAATCACTTCAATGCACTTATTTGATCGATATGGATATCAAAGCAATTCTGTTAGTGCTTACGGGCATTTTTGTCGTTGCCACCCTGTTCTTTGGCACCCGCAACGGCTTTTACGACACCGACGATTATCACGGCAACGGCTCGGCTCACTAAACAGCAGCTCGCAAAGTCTGACCTGATTCAGCGTGGTTTTGCACCGGGGGGGGACGCCGTCATCGCTGCTGCAGTTTTTGCGTTAGCCATGTAACTTGGGTTTGGTTGTTGTTACGGGTCTATCAGGCTAGATAGTGAGTCGGTGAACGTTTTATCTTGTTTGCCCTACGGTGTCGGTCATGCGGACGAGGGCATCTGCCTACAATTGCAAATCGGCCCTTATCGCATTCTGTTGGATTGTGGACTCACAACCCTGGAGTTTATGGATGGCGATGAGTCGATGCCGGTCGACTACGTTTTTTGCACCCATGCTGATCCCGACCATGGGCGATCTCTTCTAGAGCTCCATCAGCGTTGGCCCCACCTGCCCATCTATTGCAGTGCCGCGACCGCTGACCTGTTGCCCCTCAACTGGCCGGAAGTGTCTTTGCCCAATGGAGCCGACTTTTGTCAACGGCTGCCTTGGCGGCAGACAGTTGAATTGGCCCCCGGGCTCACTGCCCAGCTTTGGCCTGCGGGCCATCTGCCCGGTGCTGCCTGCGTCCTCATCACCTACGCCGCCGATGACCAGACCTACCGCGTCTTTTATACCGGCGACTTTTTCCTCTCCAATTCCCGCTTGGCCGATGGCTTGCCCCTGGATGAACTGCGGGGACTCAAACCCGACGCCCTCATTGTTGAAGGCACCCAGGGCACCGCTCGTTATCCCCATCGTCGCCAGCAAGAAAATCGCCTCGCCGACCAGCTGAACCAAGTCCTGGCTGCTGGACACAATATTTTGCTCCCTGTGCCCCTCATCGGCTTGGGGCAAGAGCTGCTCATGCTTTTGCGCAGCCATCATCATTTCACCGGTAAGGATGTCACGATTTGGGTCGATGGTTGGGTGGCCGAAGCCTGCGACATCTATCTGGAATTGCTGCCCCACCTGCCCAGCAATGTGCAGAACTTTGCGCGGCATCAACCCCTCTTTTGGGACGATCGCATTTTGCCGCGCATCCAGCGCCTGCCTCAGCCCTTACCGCAAGATCCAGGGCATCCCACCATCGTCATTGGCTACCAAAATGCTGACCTCAGTGAATTAGCTCAATGGGGCGATCGGCCCTGGCGCATTTTCCTGCCCGACGACCTCGCCAACAGCGTGGTCAACGCCGGACTCGATCACGATGACCACTACCAAGCCACCCTGGCCTGGCTCGAACATTTGAGTGACGAATTTGAGCAGGGGCAAGCCTATCTCGAAACGTACTTGCTCAGCGCCCACAGCGATGGCGCGGGCACCACTCAACTTATTCATAACCTGCGGCCCCATCACGTTCTGTTTGTCCATGGCTCGCCCAGCTTTTTGGCCGACCTCGCCAGCCTCGAAGACTTGCAAAGCCGTTATAAGCTGCACTTGCCATCGGCCCATCAAACAGTGGAATTGCCCACCAGCGATACCTTCCTGCAGCCCGCTGCGCCAGACACCGTATTTGAAGGGGAAGTCGCCGACACCTCAGCCGACGGCATCATTTTGACCCTGCCACCCGAAATTCGCGACGATCCGCGCTGGAGCCGCCTGGCCGATACCGGCGTCGTGCAAATTCGTTGGCAAGGCAATGATTTGATCGTGCGGGGGGTGAGCCAACAGTCACTGATGCGTCAGGCCAATATTCCCGCCACTCTGAATGCCTCGGTGCAGTGCTGCTTTAATTGCAGCTACTGGCAACAACCCCGCTGCGGCAATCCGGCTTCCCCCATGCACAACTTTCCCGTCGCCGCCGAAGGCTACTGCCCCGAGTTTTCCTTTAAGTCTGGCAGTCAGGCTGATGTCGGCTAACCGTCAGAAAGTCTACCCGTTCCGGCATTTAGAGCCGAGTGCAGCGTCAAATCTAAATATCCGGGTTGGTCGGGTTGGTAGTGTGGTGTCGAGTTTACGAGACCCACAGAGCCAGTAGCCTTGCAGGTCGCACTAAGGAATCAGGATTTCATAAAATTCAAGTTTTGTCGGGCAGGCATCTTGCCTGCTCTTGAACAGCCGAGACGGCTGTTCACACTTAATTTAATTCCAATTCCTCAGTTTGACCCACGCAACAGCGCCGCCAAATTTTAGCCCTGACAGGACAGCGCACTAGTCGTCATCCGTCACTAAGCCGTGTTCTAGCGCATAGCGCACCAGCTCCGTACGACTGTTGGTGCCGGTTTTGCTAAATAAGCGACTGACATATTTTTCGACATTGCGCACGCTGGTATCCAGGCGACTCGCGATCTCTTTGTTCATCAACCCTTCGGCCACACGGTTCAAAACGTCTTGCTCGCGAGGGGTGAAATCAATCCGAATCGGCGACGGAGTTTTGCTGATGCTCCCTTTTTGCGTAAGCAACGCCTTGATTTCTTCAATCTGCTTCGCCATGGCAGCAATATCGGGCAAGTTGCCCCCTTCTGGCGTCCGCGCATCTTGCCGCTCGATCAGGTTGCTGACGATCGCCACCAACTCTTCCGGATCAAAGGGTTTGGGCAAATAGGCATCGACCCCGGCACTGTAACCTTGAATGCGATCGCTGGTCATGCCCCGCGCCGTCAAAAAGATCACTGGCAACGACTTGTAGCGGGGGTCTTCGCGCACTTGTCCCAGGAACTGGTAGCCGTCAACCTGGGGCATCATGACATCAGAGATCAGCACGTCCGGGGTTGAGAGCTGCAGCTTTTCCCACCCTTCCGTAGCATTGCTGGCGACCTCAACGTTAAAACCGCTGTCTTCCAGATAAGTCTGCACAGCTTCGCGCAGCCCCGCCTCATCATCGACCAGTAGCACTTTTCCTGTGATTTCTTCACTCATCGCTCAACCCTATGACCACGTTGCTGTCCCTTAACTTTAACGCCAAGTGGCCGCCCCATTACAGTGCCCTTTGCTGTGTACACCGTGCCCCCACGCAGCACATAGCAGCATTGCCCAAGTTCGCCGATGGTAAGGCTCTGACCCACCGAGATCGCCAAAGCAACACTCCAAAACGCTAGCAGGCCACTCTACAGCGATTAAGAGGCGGGTGCCTGATGAGCCTCCCCAATATAATTGACAGTCGTTCGGGGACACCGTCCCCTGACCGGCTGATGTTGAGGGCAAGCGTCATGCGGCTGCCGCACCACCCCAAACAATGGTAATCGCGCGATTCCTCAAGCAGAGGCCCCCGATCCCTGAGACGCGACCTTCGGATCGGGTCATTCAGCAGGGGCCGGGGGCCTGGAGCGGGTTATGGGATGTCATTGGGGATGATTGCTCCGGACAAAGCGGGGCCAATATCCCCAACCCCAACCATAGCTAGGAGAGATTCGAGTCCGCTAGGCCGCAATATCGACCGTGGCATAAGGTTCGCTGCCCGAGCGTAAATCACTGAACAATAGCCATGCCAAACCGCCGAGGCAGGCGAGCTTACAGATTTCCGACAGCCAATAGAGACTGTGCATCCCCGCCATGACTGGAGCAAAGGCACTTTGCCGGGCATTTTCTAAGTCAAAGGCCATCGCGCTCATTTGCGGCGCCAGAATGTAAGCATCGGCCAAGATCAGTCCTAACAGGGCGATGCCACATGCCAGTGCCCAGCGGCAGCGACTACCGCTATGGCAAACCTCAAATTCTTGCGGACGATGCTGCATGGCTAAAATCCCCGTCAGCAGTACGGCTGCACACAGCAGTTCGACCCGGTTGAATGACCAAAACAAGGAATAACCCGCGATCGCGAAATTGCTATCAGCGGCCATGCCAGAGACATACATGATCGGCATGACTAAAAAGTCGAGCAACAGATTACTGCTGAGCCAAAAAGCCGCGATCGCGAGCACCCAAGGAGTCCAAGTAGGGCGAGAGAAATTCGATTGAGAAAGCATGATGATTATCGATCCAAGAAAACGGCCGCCCCTAAGATTGCAGAAACATCATTATCGGTAGTGACGATTACTCACCAACTGCAATGTATTGAGGGGACGATACCTTTCATTTTGCCGACCTTCCATGGCTTTCCGGCCCAAGCTGACATGAACTGTTGTGTTCACCCAAGATTAGATGAAAGAACTTAAACAAATGTGGTTGAGTGTTTTACTAATTAACGCTCTGTATCATTAACCCAAGCAACACTTTTGCAGCGCCATCCCAACTCTGACTTAATGACTAGATGGAGTAGATTAAATTGGGATGAGATAAAACTTCTCGATCACGAAAGCAGGTTGGCAGCGATGTTAGCGCCACCAACCTGTTCAGATCGGGTGAAAATAGTCCTAATCGGGGTTTGATTCGCGGCGCGGCGGATCCGAGAGTTGCTCATTCTCGGGGCAATCGTCAGTCATGGGAAAGTCAAATTCGCCTCGGGGAACTGCGGCCAACCGCTGCATAACCGACCCAATGCTTTCCAGCCGGATGAGCTCTTCCCAAGAACAAATTTCATCTTCTTCGTCGGTTTCATACCGCACGGTGACGAGGTCGCCCTCAATATCTAAGATCGTGGCGCGTTCAAGCCAGCGCTGTTGGTCCCGTAAGAAAATCCAAACCTCTTTACCCTCACAGCAAAGTTGATAAATCTTGCGGTGAAGCATGTAACCGTACTCCTTAATCGTGACATTCAAACGGGGCGGAAAATAGATGCTCAAGTAGCTACCTGATAGATATCTTGGCTAAGACTGTAGACGCCTAACGTCCGTCAACCCAAAACTTGCAGATAGGAATGCGCGTAACTCTTTTGACAAGGATAAACGACTCCTTACAGTCTAAGGCGACTCGTCCAATTGCGTGGCATAAACGCCCCAAATCCGCTACATCTTCACGGTAGTTTAGGTCCGCAGGATATTGATGGGGTGATCGCGGGGCAGACGCTAACGCTCACGTAACCGCCGCTACACTTAAGTGGATTCGCTAGGATCAATTGCTGCGGACGATTTAGCGCCACTGCTACTTGTTGGCTGTCGGCACAATCTCGTTGATGGCCCCCGTGGGACGATGCGTTAAAGATGACTTTTCCTCGATTTCAATGGCATTTAGATGACCGTGACTTGCCACCGGCTGAGTGGCAAGCCGAGTTTGCGGCCTGGGCCGCCCACCAGAATTGGCCGACGCCATTTATTGAACTGGTCGGCCAACTGCTTTGGCAGCGCGGCTGGCGGCAACTCAACGAAATTCGGGGCTATCTGGATGCGGCGGTGTATGAACCGACAGCGCCGGGCGCGTTTGGCGAAGAAATGACGAGAGCGATCGCGCGCCTCAGTACGGCTCACCAGCAGCAGGAAAAAGTCGCCATCTGGGGAGATTTTGATGCCGATGGCCTGACGGCCACCGCCGTTCTCTGGGAAGGGTTGGGCCAATTCTTTCCCCAAACCGAACGGTTGCGCTACTACATTCCCAATCGCTTTACGGAGTCTCATGGTCTCTCGATCGCGGGCTTGGACGAGTTGGCTGCATGGGGCTGCAACCTAGTGGTGACCTGCGACACCGGCAGCACCGCCACCACGGAGTTAGCCTATGCCGCTGAGTTGGGGATGGACGTCATCGTCACCGACCACCACACCTTGGCGGAGTCGCGCCCACCCATCATTGCCCTGATCAATCCCCGACAACTACCCGAGGGACACCCCCTCGCTGACCTGTCGGGTGTCGCCGTCGCCTATAAGCTGATGGAAGCCTTGTACGCCGCCTTGCCAGAGATCCCCCAACAGCCGTTAACCGTGCTGCTAGATTTGGTGGCGATCGGGCTGATTGCCGATCTGGTGGCGCTGCGGGGAGACTGTCGCTATCTCACTCAGCGGGGCTTGCAAGTATTGGAAGCCCAAGCCCAAACCGGAGTGCGGCCAGGCGTGACCAAGCTGCTGGAATTTTGCAAACGCACGGGCGATCGCCCCTCGGATGTCGCGTTTGGCATTGGTCCCCGCATCAACGCGGTGAGTCGCATTCATGGCGATGCCAGCTTTGGGGTAGAGCTGCTGACCAGCCGCGATCGCCGCCAGGCCGAAGCCCTCGCCTTAGAGGCCGAACTCGCCAACACCCGCCGCAAAGAACTGCAAGCCAACGTGCTCCATCAGGCCCAACTGCAGCTGGCACAGCTTGATCTCAGCACCACCCAGGTCATTTTGCTCAGCGATCCGCAATGGTCACCGGGCGTATTAGGACTGGTCGCGAGCCAAATCGCCCAGGAATACGATCGCCCCACCATCCTCTTTCAAACGAAAACCACGGCTGCTCCCGGTCAGCCATTAATGGCCCGCGGCTCCGCGCGATCGGTGCACCAGATTGATCTGTACGCCCTAGTCAAAGCGCAAGATCATCTATTAACGAGCTTTGGGGGACACCCCTTTGCCGCCGGGATGACCCTGCCCGTCGAAAATTTACCCCTGCTGTCTGCCGGATTAAATCGTGCCGTGCGGGCCTACTTACCGACCACCGACCTCACTCAACCGCCCCCCCTGAGGGTGGATTGCGAAGTCACCGTCACTGACTTGGGCAAAGACCTCTTTCGGACGCTGAAGCTGCTCGAACCTTACGGAATGGGCAATCCCACGCCGCGACTGCTGCTGCGACAGGTCCAAATCACCAACCTCTGGGAAGAAACCTTGAAAGATCGTCGGGGCGGCAAACAGCGCTACCACAAGCTCAGCTTTGACATCGTTGACCCGAGCACCGAGGCCCGCTTTTCAGGACATTGGTGGGGCCATCGTCGCGCCGATTTGCCCGAGGGCCATTACGACCTAGTCGTCGAACTCGACGTAAATATGTACAAGAAGCGCTACGAAGCTCGTCTGGTGGATCTACGTCCAGTGGCGGTGGCAAGCGCGACTGGCACCCCCAGTCAAACGGCCTGGCTAATTGACCAACGCGATTCAGCGATGGACGCTGCCCCGCCGCCAGCGATGTTTCACTGCCCGACTGATTGGTCAGATTTTGTCCCTTACCGCAGCGCCCATGATTACCTCACCCTGGCGTATCCGCCCCCCTCGCCGTTAGCGGCAGAGCTGCAGTGGCAGCAGCTGTTAGGCGTCGCCAAGTACTTGGCCCGCACCGGAGAACGGCGCTCCATCGCAGCGCTACAGGCCAAACTAGGACTCAGCGATCGCACCTTCGATGTCGCGATCGCGGCCCTGCAAAGCCTGGGCTACACAGTGCAGCGCCAGCTGGATGAACTCGGCCTGATGGCTCCGCCCACAATGCCCACCTCGACGCAATACCAGCAAGCTGCCCGCCGCTTTTTGAGCGCCTGGCAAGAAGAACACTTTCGCCAGCAATACTTTTATGAGGTGCCGGTGGATATTTTGGAACAGGTCTTGGGGGCGATGCCCCCAAATTCAGCCAGCGCTTAGTTCGGGCAATGGTACCGCCGTGAGTGGCGACTATCGCGAATAGCGAGTTTCCAACCAGTCCAGCACGTCGCTTTCAGACGGGTAAGTAAATCTCTGGCCAGAGTGTGGGTCATAAATATGCCAGCGTGCTTCACCCTCGACGGTGTAAAACTTGCTGACTCGGGGTTGGTTGCGATCGCGGGTCAACTCCTCTACTAAGGCGGCCCCAATCTGCCGTAAAAAGCTCCAGATCTGCAACCGAAATGGGGTGGCGGGCGATCGCTGATACGCTTTTTCTAACTGCTGACGAACTTGAATTTCGTTAGGACAAACCATTGCTTGCCTCCTTGAAAAGGTGAACCGATTTGCTGTTGGTCACACCTTAGGCGGTCCGGACAAGGAGATTCAAAGCACAACACAGATTGCATCTATGCAGAAAATCGATGTATTGGGAATGGGGACTGATTGGATGGGGGCAACATTCTCAACCCAGAACCGAATCTGCTGAAAACGCCAATGCCTCCCGATCCTGGTGAGGAGCGAGAGGCATTGGCAAATAACTTCCGGTACAGGATGAAAGCTAGGCGTACTGATGCATTTCGTCTTCTAACTGACGTAAAAGTCGATCATCGCCCTTGGCCTGAGCCACTTGCATCCGCCGCTCTAGCGATCGCTTCATATTGGCCTGATGCATATCGGCGGCTTCTTGCAACAAGCTGCGCCGGGCCGCTGCCATCGAGTCAAACACCGGCTTAAACTGAGCCTGTTGCGGGGCTTTATTCACCTGTACGACCGCTTCAATAGCACCTTGGCGAGTGGTGTGATAAGGCGTACCGCGATACGTCAGATTGGCCTCGGGCTGAGGAAAGGGAACATGGCGCACATAAGAGAAGTGCAAAGGCCGCCCGCGATAGTGCCCTAACATTTCGCTCTCAGACACCTCCAACGCAGGAGGTGTGTAGTCGTATTCGACGCCCCGGTAACAAAGTTTCATATTTCGCCTCCAAGCCTAAAACTTGTCTGAATAGGTGAGTCAATCAAGAGGCGCGTTCCTTCGGGCAAAGCCCTACTTCCGTCCCCAAATGCCGTCAATTAATTCGACGCTTGGCTGCCAAACAGCACAAATCAGGATGAACGATTTTTTATTATCTGTATCCAATTTTACTTTTTTGGGATTATGTCAACAACCCCTGAAACTAAAAGTAATACTTTGGATGGAGGCTCAATCGCTTTGGTGCCAAGGCTTTATTTCCTCAATCGAGGGAAATATGAGAAGCCGCGCAGTCAATCGTTACCTTAGGAACGGGAATTAAATTAAGTGTGGGCAGCCGTCTCGGCTGTTCAAATGCAGGCAAGATGCCTGCGCGACAAGACTTGAATTTTATAAAATCCTGATTCCTTAGGAATGTCTCACCGGAATCAGAGACGGCAGACCGTTCGGATAAAGGTCTCAGATTGGTAGAGCGATCGCCTATCCTGATAACAGGAACATTACGGAACGTAAACAAAACGGTGCGCTGTTTTTATGGAATGCGTCATTAACCGCCGCGCTCAGTTTTCGGCCAGTCATCGCTATTGGCTGCCCGAACTTAGCGAGGCTGAAAATCAAGCGAAGTTTGGCCCCTGTAGCCGGGCACCAGGACACGGCCACAACTATGTGCTGTACGTGTCGATGGTGGGTGAACTGGACGAGTACGGCATGGTGCTGAACCTGTCTGATGTAAAGCAGGTCATCAAGCGAGAAGTCACCAGTCAGCTTGACTTCGCATATTTAAATGATGTCTGGCCGGAATTTCAGGCCACGCTGCCGACCACGGAGCATATGGCACGGGTCTTGTGGCAGCGCCTCTCGCCCCATCTCCCTATCACCAAAATCCAATTATTTGAACATCCCGAACTTTGGGCCGAATACACAGGAAATAACATGGAAGCTTATCTCACCATCAGCACTCACTTTAGCGCCGCCCACCGACTGGCGTTGCCCACGTTGAGCTTCGACGAAAATGTCGAAATTTACGGCAAGTGCGCCCGCCCCAATGGCCATGGTCATAACTACCATTTGGAAGTGACGGTGAAGGGGGAAATTGAGCCCCGCACAGGCATGATTGCGGATTTGGAGGAGTTGCAAAAGGCCATTGATGATCACGTTGTGGAACCCTTTGACCACACCTTCCTCAACAAAGACATTCCCTACTTCGAAAAAGTGGTGCCCACAGCAGAAAACATCGCCGTCCACATTCGCGATCTGCTGCGAGAGCCCATCGCCCAAACCGGTGCTCAACTGCATAAGGTGAAGCTGATCGAGAGCCCCAACAACTCCGCTGAGGTCTACTGCACCGCCGACTTAACGCCCACCGCTGAGTCTACGCGCCCAGAATTGGCAGCCGTGTAAGCACTGTTGGGAGTTACCAGGGTTGGCGATTGGGAGCCTGCCCTGGCCATTGTGCCCATTTCAATTCGCCGTATTTACTAGCCCTTCATCGACAGGTGATCGTGTTGCGGTGGGTGAGGACTGTTGCAGTGTTGCGGCAGCAGAAAAATTCCGTCGCCCCACGCCACTGGTCTATGTTCAGAAATAGTGCGTCACGCCACGATCGCTCTATCTACAGACAGTTTCTGCACATGAGCTACTTCACTGTGGTGAATCGAGCTGGCGATCGCGCTACGGGACCGTGACGTGCGAGCTTGTAAACCGTGACCTGATATCAATCCTCCGGTTCATCAAGGTGCTCAGACGCGGCTTGATAGAGATTGAAAATGTGGTCGTCTTTTAAGCAGTACAAAACGCTGCGGCCTTGCTTGCGATAACTCACCAACCGCATGCTGCGTAGCACCCGTAACTGATGAGAAACAGCCGATTCGCTCATGTCAACGGCTGCCGCCAGTTCGCCCACGCGCAACTCTTGCAAGGCCAGCGCCGACAAGATCCGCCAGCGGTTGGGGTCACCCAGCACGCCAAAAAACTCAGCCATGCGCTGGGCTTTTTCCACACTCAGAATCCCGCCCATTGAGACATCGGCCGCGATCGCTGACACAGCATTATTTTCAGAATTCGACATTGATTAGCCGTTAGTGAGCAGCAATCCTTTAGCTTTAGTTTTACCTCTCGATCAAAGCTAAATATTGTATACCTAAACACATGAACAGGCATTCAGGTATTATAAAATCATGAATGCTTGTTCATGTATGTGTCATTTTATCGACTAAGGAGATTGCGATGACGACTGTTACTCAAATGAAATGTGCGTGCGATTCTTGTTTGTGTGTTGTCGACACCAGCCAGGCGATCGCCAAAGACGACCATTACTATTGCAGTGAGGCCTGCGCTAACGGTCACCCGAATGGGGATGGCTGTGGTCATCAAGGCTGCACTTGCCATAGTTAAGTGGTTGACACCGCCATCACGACAGCTACCTCATACATGCGACCATTTCCGCTCAAAGAGTTAGCTGTCACTCATTTCACTCATGGATTTACCTGGTTTGAAACGGCGCTAGGAATCGTGCATGGTGACAAATACATGGTTCTTATGCTGGCGTTGGGAGTTCGCGCAGACTCAGGCAATCCTCAGTCAAAACTGGATGTGGTGGGATAGGCTAGCGATCGCGTCAATTACTTCAGGCAAATTTTATGAGCACTCCATCAGAGTACACCCCCCCCAAGGTTTGGCAATGGGATACGGAAAGTGGTGGCACCTGGGCCGGGACTAACCGCCCCACCGCTGGAGCCACCCACGAGCAAACGTTACCCGTCGGTGAACATCCGCTACAGCTTTACTCTCTCGCCACACCCAACGGCCAAAAAGTGACGATTTTGTTGGAAGAACTGTTGGCTCTGGGCCTCACTGACGCCGAGTATGACGCCTATCCCATCCGCATTAATCAGGGCGAGCAGTTTGGCAGCGGCTTTGTCGAGGTCAACCCCAATTCCAAAATTCCGGCGCTGGTCGATCGCAGCACCACTCCCCCCACCCGCATCTTTGAATCGGGGGCCATCCTGCTGTATTTAGCAGAAAAATTTGGGGCCTTTGTCCCCTCAGACTCTGCCGAGCGGGCGGAATGTTTGTCCTGGCTGTTTTGGCAAATTGGCTCAGCCCCCTATGTGGGCGGTGGCTTCGGGCATTTTTACCATTACGCCCCAGTCAAGCTGGAATACCCGATTAACCGCTTCACCATGGAGACCAAACGCCAGCTCGACGTGTTGGATCGGCAGTTAGCCGAGCAGCCCTACATCTGTGGTGATGATTACACCATTGCTGACATCGCTATTTGGCCCTGGTATGGCGGGCTAGTGTTGGGACGCTCATACGACGCCGCTGAATTTCTTGACGTGCAGTCCTATACCCATGTGATGAAGTGGGCCAACGAGATTGATGCCCGTCCAGCGGTGCAACGGGGGCGCATGGTTAACCGCACCTGGGGGCCACCGGCAGAACAATTGCATGAACGTCACGCGGCCAGTGATTTTGCCACTCGCACTCAAGATCAGCTCGAGGCAGTCAACGGCTGAGACGGCTTAAATATTGCAGCCTCGGAAGGGGAGTCCCAAAGTCAGGGACTTCCTCTCCCGAACTGACGGTTACATGTAGGAGAAAGACAATGCGGCGCGATCTCTGATGTGACGCTTTTAGGAGTCGGCGCGATCGCTTTTCATTTCGGCCTGAACCGGATCAAACCCAGCGGGGAAGTGGGTCTCCGTCGGGTCATAATCGGCATCGTGAAAGTTCGCCTCGGTCACTGTGGCCTGGCGCAAGTCGGTGCCAATCAGCATCGCGCCCCGCAAATCGGCTTCGGTGAGATCGGCTTCGCGCAAAGACGCATAGCTCAAGTCACAGCCGCGCAAATTGGCCTGGGCCAGGTTGGCGCCGTTGAGTTCGGCGTAGCTTAAGTCAGCGCCCTTCAGGTCAATGCCACTGATGTCGGTTTCCGCCAGCGACACTCCCGAAAAGGTCCGCTGTCCCGCTTGGTAAGCCGTCACCAAATCGTCTCGGGAAAGAATTTCAGAAATCGCCTTAGGGTCAGTCATCGCCACTCGTCTGCTGCGCTTCAAACTCATCAATACTACATTGCCAAATTGGGCGCTATCGCTGAATCCACCAGAGATTTCACACCCTGACACAAAGCGGCACCCCCCAGTTTAAGAACTAAAAATGTCGAGCTGCTCAGCGGGATCTTCTTGGACGCTGCGGCGTTTGCGACGACGACCGTTACCGTTGAACTCCGCCCCTTGGCGCAGGCCGACGGCAATTTTGCTGTGCTTTTCGATTTGGGTCATGACTTCCCGCGCCCGCTGGATGACGGTGGGGGGCAGTCCGGCCAATCGTCCCGCTTCGATGCCGTAGGAGCGATCGGCTCCCCCCGGTCGCACCTGATGAAGGAACACGATCTGATCGGGCATTTCCTTGACCGTCACCTGATAATTGGCGACGTTGTCCAAAATGCCTGCCAACTCGTTCAGCTCGTGATAATGAGTGGCAAAGATGGTGCGTGCTCGGACTTCGCTGGCGAGGTATTCCGCTACCGACCAAGCAATGGAAAGACCGTCAAAGGTGGCGGTGCCGCGCCCGATTTCGTCCAGGAGCACCAGGGAGCGATCGCTGGCGTGGTTCAAAATGTTCGCCGTTTCGTTCATTTCGACCATAAAGGTGGACTGTCCGGTCGCCAGGTCATCGACGGCACCCACGCGGGTGAAGATGCGATCGCAAATGCCCAACCGCGCCCCACTCGCCGGAACAAAGCTACCCACCTGCGCCATGAGCTGAATCAGGCCGACTTGCCGGAGGTAGCAGCTTTTGCCGCTGGCGTTGGGTCCGGTGAGGATGATGAGGTCGGGGTAGAGGGTGTGAGGGTGGCTGGGTGTGAGGGTGGCTGGGTGGCTGGGTAGGGGGGCGGTTTTGGATTTTGGATTTTGGATTTTGGATTCGGCTTCGCTGTTGCCATTCTGACTACTGGATTCTGGCTCCTGGCTCCCATTTTCTGAATTTTGTAGGGCTGTGCCCTTCCCGGAGGGTATTTTGAATTTTGAATTCTCCTCCCCGCCTAGCTCGGTGGAATTGGGGACGAAGAAGCCAGCGGGGAGCAATTGCTCAACCACGGGGTGGCGGCCATCGGCGATCTCGATTTCGCGGCTCTCGACCATTTCGGGGCGGCAGTAGCCCTGGTAGATAGCGACTTCGGCGAGTCCGGCGAGGACGTCGGCGGCGGCGACCCCTTGGGCGACTTGGCGGATCAGGTCGGCGTGTTGGCCGACCAGTTCGCGGAGTTGCTGAAAAATTTCGTACTCCAGCTTGTGAATTTCGTCCTGGGTGTTGAAGACGCGGGCTTCCCGTTCTTTGAGTTCGGGGGTGATGTAGCGTTCTTCGTTGGTGAGGGTTTGCTTGCGGATGTAATCGTCGGGGGCCTGGTCGGATTTGTTGCGGGAGATACTGATGTAGTAGCCGAACGCCTTGTTGAAGCCGACTTTGAGGGTGGAGATGCCCGTGCGTTCCCGTTCGGCAGGTTCGAGTTTGGCGATCCAGTCCTGGTCGCCTTTGACCTGGTCGCGGAGGTGATCGAGGTCGGCGTTGACACCGGGACGAATCAGGTTGCCTTCGGTGAGGTAGAGGGGCGGGGACTCGACGAGGTGCGATCGCAGGGTGTCCCCCAGTTTCTCCAACTCGGGGGGGACGTGCTGGAGGGCCTTCAGGTAGGGGGACTCGACGGCTTCGACGAGGGCGGCGAGGATGGGCAAGCGGGCAAAGGAATCCGCGAGGGCAACCAGGTCGCGTCCGTTGGCGGTGCCGGAACCCGCGCGTCCGGCGAGGCGCTCCAGGTCGTAGATTTGCTTGAGCTGCTGCTGGAGCGAGGTGCGGAGGGAGCCGTCATCGACCAGTTCTTGGATGGTGGCTTGGCGATCACGAATCTTCTCAACCGACAGCAGCGGTTGCAGCAGCCAGCGGCGCAACGCCCGTCCGCCCATGGCCGTCACGCTGCGATCGAGCGCCCACAGCAGGGAGCCGTTGTAGGTGCCGTCGCGGGAGGTCTGAGTGATTTCCAGATTGCGGCGGGTCTGGTGGTCGAGCACCAGGAAGTCGCTGAGGACGTAGGTGCTGAGCAGTTGCAGCGGTACCTGGGTGTCCTTCTGGGTGTCTTCCAGGTACTCCAGCAGACCACCAGCGGCGCGGACGGCGAGGGGCAGGTGGTCGCAGCCGATACCTTCCAGCGATCGCAATCGGAAGGTCTGTAACAATCGCTGGCGGGCTTCGGTGTGGGAAAAGGAGCCCTGCGATCGCAGCGTGTAGCAAAACTGGCGGGGCAGGCAGTCTGGCAGTTGGTCGGAGGCTTCACCGGGACGCAGCATGGCGCGCAGGTCGGGGGCATCGGTGGGGAACAGCGTCTCGGAAGGCTGGAGGCGCATCAGTTCCTGCCCCACTTGCTCCAGGTCGTTGTGCTGGGTGGTGAAAAATTCCCCGGTGGACACGTCGGCGTAGGCGAGGCCCCAGTGCTGCCCGGAGATCACCACGGCGGCGAGGAAGTTGTTGCGACGGGCGCTGAGCATGCCCTCTTCGATCACGGTGCCGGGGGTGATGACGCGGGTGACTTCGCGCTTCACCAAGCCCTGGGCCTGGGCGGGGTCTTCCACCTGATCGCAGATGGCGATCGCGTACCCCTTTTCCACCAGTTGAATGCAGTAGCGATCCAGCGCATGGTGGGGAATGCCCGCCATCGGCACCCGACCGACCACCTTGCCGCACTCTTTGCTGGTCAGTACCAGTTCGAGCTCGCGGGCGATCGTGATGCCGTCTTCAAAGAAGGTCTCGAAAAAGTCGCCCACCCGATACAGCAACAGGGCGTGGGGATATTCCTGCTTCACCTGCACGTAGTGCCGCATCATCGGCGTCAGGTCATCGGCGTTCACGTCTTTGCAGTTGGCATAGCGAACGGTGTGTTTCGCCAGACGTTCCGGGATGCCGTGGTTGGCTTCGTTGTCAGCAGGCGCGGCCATAACCCTCACTCGGATGCACAAATGTTCCTAACGATTGTAGGACTCACCTTCCTATGCTGACAGGGAATTTTGGGGGCGGTAGGACGGTGGTTGGCGGATCCGGCTCCTGAACTGACGTCAGCGAGCAGAGCGCACCCCTTGCACCAACTTCACCGCGACATAGCTCAGGGCAATCGTCAGTAGACCGGCCCCAATCCAAACTCGACCCACGTCTGTGAGCCACAACCCGACTAAAGCGAGGGCCAAGCCGTCCGCCAAGAGCACCCCCGATCGCTCTCGCCAGGTCACTGAACGTAGGGGCGGCTCAGCCGCTGGTTGGAGCTGCAGTCCGGCGGCGAGGTTGAAGCCAATAATGCTCATCATGATGACGCCAGCGCCATAACCGAGCCAGCCCCAGGCCGCCAGGTAGAAGCCGACGAGTTGACCGGCGATCGCCAGCCGCAATACGGAGTAGAACCGCATCAATCGATGATCGCTAACTTGTTGCCCAACGGCGGCGACTTGGCGCAGATCGACCATCGCCATGCGCCCCTGTTCAATGCCTGTGAGCAACAAGCCCAACGCCAGTAGACGATGACTGAGCGCCGATTGAGCCAACACTTGCCAACCCAAGCCGAGAATCGCTGGGATAAAGAGGGCACCGCTAACCCAGATCAGCGTTGAGCTGGGTTGGGGCGATCGCGGAGTCGCAGCAGCAGGAGGGAGAGCGTCGGCCAAGGGAGGATAGAAAGTGTGAAAATCGGCAGCACTTAAGTTAACTCATTGTACTGATGACGCGACTTGACAATCGGGTGTTCTGTGCGAATCGCCCATGATTTCTTCTCCAACTATCCATGAACAGAGAACCGCGATCGCCCCAGGGGACGCACCCCTTCGAGGGGTGCGTCCCCTGACTCCTTGGTAAGCGGATTTGATACGAGCTGATCGCCGCATGATGATTGCATGACCCCAGTCCCCTGGTTTCGGCTACTGCGATCGCTGGGCAGAAACCGGAGGCGCTGTCGACTCGGGGACGGGAAAGCGTCGGTAAATCGCCGACAACACCATATAAGTGGCGTAGGCAAAGAACCCGATCGCGATCGCGCTGAGCCACACTTTCCCAAACCGTTGGTCATCCAATCGATCCAGCACTTGGCCCAACCCGCCAGCGGTTTCATCATTCGTGAAATAAGCCGACTTCATTAAATAAGCACCAATCAACATAAAACTGATGCCGCGGGCGGTGAAGCCAATTTTCCCCATCACCACGGTGGTGCGCTTCACGGTGGCATACAGCCGCGGCTGAAACTCGTTAATAAAGCCCCCGGAAAGCGCCCCGTAGGCATAAGCCAGGCCCACACAAATGACCGCCAGGCCACTCAGGAGCAATGCCCAAGGCCCAATCGGCACTTCAAATAAGGCTTCGGCGATTTCTTCGACAGTGTCTTCAAAGTCCACCGTCAATCCGATCGCGAGCCGCCCCGCAGTGTAGCCAATTCCCAAATACGTGAGACCGCTAAAGCCGTATCCACAGCGCTGCATCACGTGATGAAACGCTAACGACTGGTGAAAATTCTCCGGGTCCACCAGCATTTGCACCAACCGCCAGAAGGCATAGCCTGACAGGCCGATCGCTAAAAAGATCAGAATCAGACTGCCGATCGCGCGATCGCCGAGGGCTAAGAGGACGGCTTTGCTCCCACCCGCAGACTCGCCATCATAGACCACACTTCGCAGGGCTAGGAACCCAATCAAACCGTACAGTAGGCCCTTGGCCCCATGACCCCAGCGCATCCACCGACGGGCCCAGGGTCGCTGCGACAGGCGATTGAGCGTCCGCTGTCCCCAACGGACCCAGCGCCGACCAACCCGTCTCCAATTTGCTCGGAGTTTAGCCATCAGGAATTAGTCGCTGAGATAAGTCCGGACATTTTCGAGGGCTTCAACGGCGTAATAATCTTCCGGACGCAGGTCTAAGGCTCGCTGAAAAAAGTCAATCGCGGCGGTATAGTCCTCCCGCTGAGTGGCGTCATATCCCAACCGCATCCAGCGATCGTAGCGCGAAGGCTCCTCTGCTGGGCTGCCCAAACCGGCCTCCCCATCGTTAGTGCCGTCAATGGCGTTCCAGTAGGCAATGGTCGCCCAGCGATCGTTGGGGCGTTCGTACAGGGCGCTGCGAAAATACTCTGCGGCAGTGGTGAAGTCTTGCTCTTGCAACGCCGCATAGCCGAGCCGCATGTAGCGATCGTAGGGCGCTTCCCCTTGATAAGACTGCGTGGCGACTGCCGGGGGTTGAGCCTCCGGCGCAGGCACAACCATCGACTCAGCCGCATTCCCCACGGCCGCTTCCGAGTTGAGATAAGTGCGCACATTCCGAATCGCCTGACTGGCGTAATAGTTACCCGGTCGCAACGCCTCCGCCTGCCGAAAGTTTTCCAGCGCCGTTTGATAGTTGCCCGCTTCCGTCGCGTCGTAGCCCCGATTCATCAATTCATCAAAAGCTTGAGACGTATCGGCGCCATTCTGCAACGCATCGCGAGCATTCCAATACGCCACCACGGCAGAGCGATCGTCGGGATTGAGATACAGGGCATAGCGAAAAAATTGGGCGGCTTCGCCATAGCGGCCCTCCTGCTGAGCGTTGTAGCCCAAACTCATGTAGTCATCGTAAGTGAGGACTTCGGCCTGAGCGGTTTCGAGTGGGTCGGCAGCAGGCGATTCTTGAGCCTGGGCCGCTGCAAAGCCCGTTAAATGACTGAGAATCGCGATTCCGAATAAACCGAATAAAAGTCGCATAATAGTCTCCTTTTTAACCAATGCTTGTTGTGCACGAATAAGATATGCCTTGCTTGATCAGCAGTTAATGCTCATCGGTAAATTAATGCTCATCGGCAAAGCTGCGGACCCAAAATTCATTGAGCCATTGTTGAATGGTGAGGGTTAGTGGCAGGGCGAGTAGGAGTCCTAAAAAGCCGAAAAAGATGGCAAAAATTACTTGCGATAACAGCGTGACAGCAGGCAGCAGCGAGACTTGCTTTTTCATCACGAGGGGAGTTAGCAAATTACTTTCGAGCTGCTGAATGATGATGTAAAGCACCACTACCGCGATCGCTTTCCAAGGTGCATCCAGCACCGCGATCGCCACCGGGGGAATCACACTCAGCACCGGACCCATATTGGGAATAAACGCCAGCAAGCCCGCCAGCAGACCGTTCGCCAGAGCCAGCGGCACGCCTAAGATCCACAGGCCGACGGTGCTCAGCAGTGCAATCACCCCCATGTTGAACAGAATGCCGATGAACCATCCCGCGATCGCTTCTTCGCACTCATCCAAGACGTGATCCACCTGTCGGCGAATCGAAGACGGAAAGACTTTAATAAACAGTCGCCGATAGGGCTGCGGATTCAGCAGCATCATGATGGTGATGACGATGACCAGCAGCAAATTCAGCGTCAGAGATAGGGTGTTCGAAAACAGCGTAAAGAAGCGGTTGGCCACCATCTCCCAGTCAAAATTGCTCAGTTGACTGGAGATAGAGTTGACCGCTTGGAAGTTTTCGAGGGAAAAGGGACCGATGCTCTCTAATCCCTGCAACCACTGCTGAAGTTGGTCGGCCGCTTGGGGGAGCAAATCAATCAGTTCTCGCAACTGTTGACTAAATGGCGGCACGATAATGGCCCCAAAAACGCCCAGTATTAACAGCATTATGCCGACGGTCACAGCGACCGCAGTCTTTCTGGAAGCCGTCCACTGCCGAAGAAATCGCACCATGCGATTGAGGACGATACCGAAAATAACCGCCGCAAATGTGAGCAGCGTGATATTACGAATTTGCCAAAAAATATACAGGCAAATCAGTAAAACGATTAAGGTAATCCATTGACCAAATTTCACTAGATTGCTCCCAGGAAATTAGCGTAGCGATCGGCAAATGCTGCCCCAAAAGCGGCATCACATTTTCAGGCTTAACGCAATATTGAATCATTTCGGCGTGGCTAAAAAATAAAGACTGCCAGGGTCGGCAGTCTTACTGATCAACGGGCTTTCTAGCGAGCTTCAGTGCCCTGATTCGGATCGCCCGGAGTATCGGTGTTCTTATCGCCTGGAGCTTCGGCTTCAGCACCGCTTTTAGCGTCCGACTTGCGAGCCCCCTGTCCGGTGCGACGCGCTTCTTCTACGATGGGAGTATTCTTCTCATCTGGAAAAACTGCATTATTCTTATCTTGAGTTTGTTGACTTTGCTGTGTCATAAAAATACCTTTGCTTACAGCCATACCCAGACAGATTCAGTCTGGCTGGGTAATTACAAACTTGATTTTTAGATATTTCTCAAACTTTTTCATCTCTCGCCAGGAACATTTGCGATCGCCCAGTTGATGCCGCTTACGATGTATCTCTCATAGTTAGTCATGGGCAGAATTGAGTCTCTGGGGGGATGTCTTAAAACAACTATTCCAATTTAATTATGTGAGTTCCTCCGCTAATTTAAGAGGTGAATGTATGGACATCATTCGATTGATACTGGCAATCTTTTTGCCACCTGTCGGCGTATTTCTACAGGTAGGGCTGTCGCTACAGTTTTGGATTAATATCTTGCTGACCCTGTTGGGATACGTTCCCGGTATTATCCACGCGGTTTGGATTATTCTTAGACGCTAAAAATGACCGGAATAAGTCTCGTCAAACAAAGTAAGCGGCTTGGTATTTTGCTGGTTAACCAAGCCGCTTTTGTTTATGAGTCAACCCCCGTCTGGGGTTCGGCTAGACTTTTAAGCGCCGTATTTTTGCATCCGCCCCGCGTTGGCGAGGGCAAGGCCCATGAGATGGGTGCCGGGACGCCGACCGAGCATCCCCTCAGCGCAGGCGTAGTCATCAAAGCGATCGACTCGATCAACCCGCGCATGTTTGGCCTTGAGCATGACGGGGACCGGATGCCAGCTATGGCGGCCTATGGTGGCGGGGGTGGAGTGGTCGGCTGTGACGACGAGGACGTCTGGATTGAGGTCAGTGATTTTGGGCAGTAGCTGATCGACTTGTTCAAGTTTCGCGACTTTGCGATCGAAATCGGCATCTTCGCCGAGGCTGTCGGTCTTTTTAACGTGAATGAAGTAAAAATCATGGTCATCGCCGTAGATGTCGGCGAGGGTGTCAAAGCGTTCGGCCAGGCCTCCGGGACGTGGCATGACATCCATCCCGACCAGGCGACTCACGCCCCGATACATGGGGTAGTCGGCAATGCAGACGCCATTCAGCGCAAAGCGTTCTTGGAGGGAGGGCAGCGGCTCGAAGCGCTCGAATCCGCGTAGCAACACGCCGTTGGCCGGATGCTCGTCGGCTAAAACATCGGACACCTGGCGCAAAAAAGACTGAATGAGCACCGCTGTTTTTTCACCTTCTTCCGCCGTTGCTTTCGGGAGGTTAGGGGGCCGATCGGTGCTTTGCGGGTCGGTGTCTTGGACGGCACCAGATAGGTCATCGCCGCGTAGGACAAGGACGGCGCGATGTTCGCTGACCGTTTCAAAGAAGAAGGTGCCGTCAAAGTCGAGGGAGACGCGATCGCAAATCTTTTGCACCAAGCGTTCGTTGAGGTCGGTGCCAATGCGCCCGGCGCGGCGATCGCTGACCATCCCCTTGTCGCTGAAACTAGCGAAGTTAGCCCGAGCGGCGACATCCCCCGGTTGCAGCTCAAAATCGATGCCCAAAGCCGACAACACCCCGCGACCGATGCGATACTTCAGCGGGTCATAGCCAAACAGGGTCAGATGTCCGGGGCCGCTGCCGGGAGTGATACCGGGACCGACGATTTCAAGCAACCCACAGCTCGATTCTTTGGCGAGGGCGTCGAGGTTGGGGGTATTGGCGGCCTGCAACTCCGTCAGGTGGTGGTCGGGATGGGGAATGCCGCCGAGACCATCCAGGACAAGGTAAACGATCCGGCCGCCTTGATCCCAAGCGAGGTCTTCCCAAATTTCGGTGATATCCATGGTCAGGGATGCGGTGAGAGGTGAGGGTGTAAGTAACTGGACGCCATGAGAAAGCAGAAATCAGCAGCGGGCGATCAGGTGCGATCGCCCGCTGCTGATTTCTGCGCTTTATGGATTGTCCAAACAGGGCGGTGAGCAGGCGTTAGCTAACCGGTGACGAGAACGCTTTGATACCTTCGGTGGGGCCGCCAACCTGCTTCCAGCCAGCGAGTCCGCCTTGAATTTCAGCAACTTTTTGATATCCCGCTTCGCGCAGCTGATTGGCTGCTCCAGCAGCGCTTTCAGCGGTTTCGCCGTAGAGATAAATATCGCGGTTGTATTCCAACTCGGAGGTGGCGGCTTCGGGGAGTTGACCGGGCTGCATAGTCACTGCACCCGTGATGCGCTCGTTATTAAAGGCTTCGCGATCGCGCACGTCGATAATCGTCAGCGCGGGCTCACCCCAATTCAACCGCTCTAGAAGTTCTTGCGGGGTCGCTTGCTCACCTTGCATCTCCGGAGGCGTCGGCAACGGCTCGGTCATGTTCGATTTGGCCGATTCGATTTGTTCAGAAAGGTTAGTCATATCAGATCCTCTTTTGCGCCAATGGCTTCACCTTATCGAGTCACTGCCGAAGTCTCATCGCTCAAGGGGCATAAGCGATCGCGGCTGGTATCTCCCTCATTTGAACGATGCTCGTAAGCGTTTTCGTGGAGAAGAGGACGGATTTGGGAGGGCAGGGGCGCGGGGGAGATGGGGAGATGGGGAGATGGGGAGATGGGGAGATGGGGAGATGGGGAGATAAGGGAAGGTTTTGGGGATTATCGCGGTGATTGGGAATTCTGGCGACGGCGGCGACGACGATACAGCACCCACCCCACGGCAAAGACAGCCAGACCAATCAACACGAATTTACTGATAGGCGCGATGAAGTGGCTAACCTCATCAAAGCGATCGCCCAAAATGTATCCCGCGATCGCGAGGGCTGCCGTCCAGATCACCGTCCCGATGCCGGAATAGACCAGGTAGGCAGGCAATGGCATATCGCTGAGGCCCGCAGGCACTGACACGTAGGTGCGCACACCGGGCACCACGCGCCCCAAACCGACGACCCATTGCCCCTGCCCGCGCTGAAAGAACGCGATCGCTTTTTCAATATCCCTGGGCTTGAGGGTCAGCCAGCGCCCATGACGCGCCACCAAAACCATCAACTGCTCTTGATCGACCCAGCGGCCCACGTAATACCACACCAAGGTGCCGCCCATCGACCCCAGGGACCCGGCAATGATGACCCCCATTAGGCTCATCTCCTCACTGCGGCTGCTGATAAATCCCGCAAAGGGCATCACCACCTCTGAAGGAATCGGCGGAAAGACGTGTTCAAGCACCATCAGTGCAAATACGCCGACGTAACCGAGGGATTCGAGCCAGGTGGTGATCCAGTCAAACATAGGGGGGGATGGGTCGTTGGGTAGCAGGGTCGTTGGGTGTCGTAGGGTCGTTGGGTAGCAGGGTGGATGGGTGTCGTAGGGGCGAGGCATGGTCGGTGCATCTCACCGATTCTTTGCTGAGACATTGCTGCGACCATGTCTCGCCCCCGATACAAATCGGGATGGTAAACAGCAGACCGTTAATGGCGATCGCGCCATACCTTGCCAATTTGGCCCAAAATCAGCGGAATCAGGCTGAATCCCAGCACAAGGCCCCAGGCGCGTGGCGTTAATCCGGTCGTGCCTAAAGCATCGGAAAGACCCGGAACATAGACCGCCGCCAGCAGGATGCCAGTGCAGATGACCAAGGCCCCCCAGACGTAGGGATTGCGCACGACCTCATTTTTCAGCAATCCAGTGCCAGCGCTACGCATGTTGAAAATGTGCCACAACCGCGCAAATGCGAGCGTCATAAACGAAACCGTTACGGCCTGGGTGTCGCTGAGTTGCCATACCCGCAAGGCGATGCCAAAGGCTCCGAGGGTAGCCCCGGCGATCAGGAGTCCGTAGATTACGATATCGGCCCAGTGGCGTTGCGTCAGCACGGCTTCGTTGCCCTTGCGCGGGGGGCGCTGCATCATCAGCTCGTCCCCTTCGCCAAAGCCCAAGGCCAGAGCCGGAAACACGTCATTCACCGCATTGATGTAGAGAATTTGCAGGGGCAGCAGCGGCAACGGCGCATTGAATAGGGAGGTCAGCGCCACCGCGAAGATTTCGCCGGTATTGCCCGAGAGCAGATACAGCGTAAATTGGCGAATATTACGGAAAATGGCCCGTCCCTGAGCGATCGCATGAATAATGGTCGAAAAGGCATCATCCTGCAGCACCATGTCCGCCGCTTCTTGGGCGACCTGGGTACCGCGCTGACCCATGGCCACCCCGATATCAGCTTTTTGCAACGCCGGAGCATCATTGACGCCATCTCCGGTCATCGCCACGATCGCGTCATCGGCCTGGTGCAGGGCAATCAGATTCAACTTTTGTTCCGGACTCACCCGCGCAAAGATCGAGACCTGCTGGAGTTCTTGGCGATTTTGTTTAGTCAGGTCATCCAACGGCTTCAGGGCTTTGCCGGGTAACGCTTTGGCATCTTGCTCGCCGACCACGCCGACCGCTAAGCCAATATTGCGAGCGGTGATGGGCTGGTCTCCCGTCACCATAATCACCCGCACGCCCGCCTGGTGGCAGGCTTTGATCGCCTCTTTGACGCCTTCTCTAGGCGGATCTTCCAGGCCCACAATGCCTAGCCAGGTCAGGTCGTGATAGGGATCCCCTTCGGTGGAATCGACGGTTTTCATCGCAAACGCCAGCACCCGGAGTCCAGCCTCGGCGGTCTCCTTGAGTTGTTGCTGCCAGCGATCGCGAGCCTCACCATCTAACGACTGCTGCCCCGCCCCACTCCAATAGTCAGTACAGGTTTCCAATAGCGCTTCGGGAGCCCCTTTCACCGCTACCCAATAGCCGTCATCGGCCTCATGGTAGGTAGCCATCATCTTCACTTCGGGGTCAAAGGCGACTTCACGAGCTTCGGGCCAGCGATCGCGCAGGTCGGCCCGCTCCATCTCGGCTTTGCGCCCCACTGCCAGCAGTGCTACCTCCATCGGGTCGCCGATGACCTTGTCGGTGTCGCCCATGTCCGACAGCTCAGCGTTATTGCACAGCACCCCGACCTGTAGGAGTTGCCGTAGCGCTGCCGGGTCTTGGGGGTTAATCGGTTCGTTATGCAGACGAAAGCGAGCTTGGCCCGCTTCATTGTCAACGTGCACGGTGCCCGCTTCGGTGACCACGCGGCTAACCGTCATCCGATTTTGGGTCAGGGTGCCAGTTTTGTCGGTGCATACGATGCTGGTGGAACCGAGGGTTTCGACCGCAGACAGACGATTGATCAGGGCGTTTTGCTTCGCCATGCGCCACATGCCCCGCGCCAGCGCCACCGTCGCGACAATGGGCAACCCTTCCGGCACGGCAGCAACGGAGAGGGCGATCGCCGTTTCCACCATCAGCACCAGGTCGCGGCCTTGGATAATCCCCGCCAGCGCCACCACCACCGCAATGCCCAGCGTCACCCAAATTAGGCGGCGACCCAGTTGGTCCAAGCGCTTTTCCAAGGGCGTTTGCTCGCCTCCCGCCTGCTCCGCCAGCTCCGAAATGTGGCCGAGTTCGGTCTCCATGCCGGTCGCGGTCACAATCCCTTCGCCCGCCCCCCGCGTAATGGCAGTGCCCTTAAACAAGCGGTTCGTCTGCTCCGCCAGGGACAAGTCCGGTTCCACGGGCGTCGTATCTTTACTGACCGGCAGAGACTCTCCCGTCAGGGCGGACTCATCCGCTTGCAGTTTGGAGGCTTCGATCAGGCGAATATCGGCGGGCACGACGTCGCCCCCTTCCAGCACGACGATATCGCCAGGCACCAGTTGATCCGCGTCGATCTGTCGCACCTGGCCTTCGCGCCGCACCTTCGCCTGAGCCTTGCTGAGAGCCTGCAGCGACTCCATTGATTTGACGGCTCGCAGCTCCGTCGTAAAGCCGATGATGGCGTTGAGGGCGATCGCCATCACTACCGCGATGCCTTCAATCCACTCTTGAAACGCAAAGGCTAAAACTGCGGCTACCGCTAAAAGACCGATAATCGGACTCTTAAATTGATCGACCAAAATCGCCCAGGCACCCCGCTGTTTCCGCTGCTTGAGCCGGTTCCATCCGTACTTTTCCCGCTGGCGTTTGACTTGCCGATTTTGCAACCCCTGGGCCGCATCCACACCAAAGGCATCGAGCACCCTATCCGAGGATGATTGCGTTACTTCTGCAGTCGAAACAGGACTATTCACAGAATCTCCTTTTATCGCGATCGGAAATCATTGCTTCAGGGTGCAAAAAACTTGAATTCATCATTCTCTATACCTATAGATTTAGGCATCTTGAACAAGGCATAGAAGCCAAGAAAATAAATCTCAAGTTTTTGAGCTGATGGAAATCAACCTCATCCAGATTCAGAAGTGGAGTTTTAGTCGCCCAAGCGGAGCCTAGCAGTCATTGCCAATATCACTTTGAGCAACTATTGCCTAATGGCTAGGCCTTGGAAGGGAGATTTAAGGTGAGAATGATGAAACTGCAATACACCCATGACTGATGAGAATGACCTCATTCCATGCCGGATTGGGAATCATCTGATTCATCCAGCATTTGAGGTGTGACGGCTGGATTTTCAATCACCTCACGGGGATCTTTTTCATAGTCTGGCTTAGACACTAAATCGCGCACATCAAAGGTTTTGTCTTCACTCGCAGACGTGCTTTTAGACTGCTGATGCTGGTCGGGGTTCTGGGATGTCATAAACGTAAGTTTTGAATTAACTGAACAAGGTCGGTAATCACAGAAGTGCTACCGACCGTTATGGTTGGCCTGTCGAAATCGCCGAAGTTAGCTGCTAAAGCCCAGGTCATAGGAAATTTCGTGAACCCCCGGCATTTCCTTAATATCTTGGATGACCTGCTGAGCCATGTCGCGGTTGCTCACCTGTCCGGATAGTCGCACAGAGCCGCTAGAAACACTCAGCTTGACGCTATCAGGAATTTCTTGCTGCACCCGTCGGGTGATCTCGCGATCGCTCAACGGTTTTCCTTTCGCTTGAGCATACTCAATGCCCTGATATTGATTATTTTGAGGGGTCGTTTTGAGCGTTTCTTGGAGGGCCTTCTGACCATCAGACAAAGCATTGTCGTTAGCAGCAGCGGCCATTACTGGGCTCGCAAACGCTGTCATCAATACCGTGGTCAAAATCGCAGCCAAAGCGCCCGTCTGACCTCGACGGGATAGTTGAATGAAAATTCCCGCGATCGCGGCAACTCCCATCGCTAGTGCTAATAAATCAAATGAGCTCATCATGGGCTCTTACCAAATTCAACTTGCCGATGAATTAGCAAATGAGCCATTCATCAACACTTTTGTAGATTATTGGATTACGTAAAAATCATCTTCTCTCATTCGGAATAATCGCCCCTGTATCCCTCGACAGACTTTGAGATCGACGCTTAAAAAGCCTGCTTTGCAAACAGGCAAAACAGGCTTTCACCTAGCGTTTTGTAGGAGCGTCAGACAGCCGAGCGATCGCCGCCCACTGTCTGACTCCGCCCAATGCTATGAGCGATATTCGCCAGCCGCCGTCGCCGGGCGATCGCGGTGATACCGTTCGTCAGTTTCAACTCGGCGCTTGTTGCCACCGGCCAGACCAAATAATCCAACCAGTCCCAGCAGACCTAACCAACCCCAGTTCGACCGCTGCTGGACTGAATCGACGGCATTCTCAGCCGCAACTTCTGCTCTCTGAGCGGCTTCTTCAGCTTCCTGAACCGCTTCCTGGCCAGCTTGCTGAGCCGCTTGGGATGCTTCTTGAGCAGCCTGAGACGCTTCTCGAGCCGTTTGGTCAATTTGCTGCTCTGCCGCTTCACCAGCCGCATCAATCCCTTGCAGCGTTTCTTGACCCGCCTGCTCCAAAGACTCTTCAGCATCTTCGAAGTTTTGGCCAGCACTATCTTCGGTTTCTACCGTTTCTTGAGTCTGGCTGTTTTCCTGCGCTTGCACAGGAGTGTAAGCCATGGGAGCTACGGCTAAACCAAGGGCCGCTAGAGAAGAGCCTGTCAGCTTAAAGAAAGTAGTGGATTTCATTAAAATATCCTCGAATGTCAGTACGATATCGCCAGTTACAAACCTTGAAAGAAAGCACCTCATCCGACTGGCTGCTTCGGATCGAACCACTAAATCTTCTTCTCTCAAGTAACTCTAAATTGAAAAAACTTGGCCAGACTTCTATCTGGAATGACAGAACTTCACTGTATTCACACCCAGTGCCATCAATTAAAAAGGATGACAATATTTCTGCATTGCTAACTCAATAATTATTGCATTGTTAATACGATAATTATTGGTCGGGATTTTGACGTCTAGCAATCGAGAGAACTTACCAGCCATGAATTCAGCGGTTCACTCTATCGGGCGGGTGAAATTCGTCGATATCGAGCTTGGACTTCCAGATGAATGCCGTAAGCAATCAAGCCTAGTGCCACTAAACCCATGAGCCAGGCTCCATAGGGCTGCTGTTGCAAAGTTTGGAGCGCCCCTTCCGTGGTTTGCGCTTGACTGGGGTCAGACGCCCGCGCCGCCTGGATAAAGAAATACCCAATAATCACCGACACCAGACCTTTAGACGTGAGTCCAAAACGCGCAATGCGGGTCGACCATTGCTCTTCTTTAAGGCTCATTTGGGCCAGCTTAAGTTTGCGGCGAAATTTAGTGGAATAGGCTTTGTAAAAGGTGTAAAAACCATAAGCCACGATCGCGACTCCGACGAATCCCACAAGCCACTGACCAAAGGGTTGGGAGAGTAATGTGGCCACCCCTTGCTGACTCGAACTACCGCCGCTACCGCTGCTATTGGAGGGCGAGCCAAACACAATTCGCAGCGCAAAAATCGCTAAGCTGGCATAAATTAAGCCACTCACGAAATAGGAAGCCCGTCGGGCAAATCCACTCAGGCCACTGTCTCGATGTTCTGGATCGCGAAACGCTTCCACAAAGCGCCACACTACGTAGCCGAGTAAGCCCACCCCCACCAAAAACAGCAAAAAATTGCCGAAAGGCTGGTTTGCAATCGTTCGAAAGGCTCCTTTGCTGCCCGTGATGCGCCCGCCCCAATTAAACGCTGCTTGGAACGCCAACACGCCGACAATCATATAAACGATGCCCTTGGCGGCATAGCCAAAGCGAGCTAATCGCTCGATCCATTTTGCTGGCTGCTCGTGCACAATTCTGTCTGCATTCATAGGTTACTAGCCCCCTTTTTAAGTTTTGAAAATGGACTCGCGATCGCGCACAGTAATTGGTTACTACGCTTTCGCAGGGCGTAACCCAAAACAAAATATGCGATTAAAGGTGATGAGCGATCGACCGAAGAATCAAAACCAGACACGATATTTCGATCAATTCAAAGCCGCTATTTTGACAGCCTGCTCAGTTGAGATCCAAATTCTTTTTTCAGATGACCTAGTTTTATCTGCAAAGTATTGTTCGATTCATCTTGCTATGGCTACACATTTAAATTGCAGCAACTCTACCTTCTGATTGCCACAGAATTTCACATGATCGAATTTCATATACAGCATTTCTCACTCTAGTGAGGTGCAGTAGCAGCAATTTGTAAACCAGTTTTTAATGTCTGTCAAAGAAACTTCCTTGAA